>JBGOZZ010000063.1:0-6773 GCA_041480465.1 Methanoregula sp.
AAAAAACCGTGCAATTTAGCGGGCTTTAAAGAGATCTGAAAGAAGTGCCCTATTATTCCCTTTCTGAGGCATTTTCCTGCCACCAAAGCCCTCCAGAGCCCTGAAAACGAGGGGTCAAAAAGAAGGATTTAAAATGGATATTTCAGGAAATGGGGGGATTTTAGAGGACTTTTAACAATAGCAGCAATACCAATCCCTATCCTCATAACCCCCGCGGGCCCATTTCCTGAGCAGGAGCAAACCGGAAAATGAAGATCCTTGCCATTCAAGGGAGTCCCCGGACGATCCGCAGTTCCACCCGGAGACTCGCGGGCCTCGTACTCGAAGGGGCGGCAGAAGCCGGGGCAGAGACGGAGATGATCGACCTTGCGGATTACCATGTCACTCCATGCACGGCCTGCGAGGGATGTTCGTTCACCGGTTCCTGCGTCTTTGACGACGACATCCCGACTTTGGTGTGCCGGATGCGGGAAGCAGACGCCATCATATTCGGCTCGCCTGTCTATATCGATAATATCAGCGGCCAGATGAAGGTCTTCTTCGACAGGCTTGCCGATGCCATCCATTACCAGGTACTGGCCGGAAAGGTCGGGTGTGCAGTGGCAACTACCCACGAATCCGGCGGGGACGACGTGGTTAGATACCTGAACCACGTGCTCAATTATCTTGGAGTTATTTCTGTGGGAGGGTTCAGTGTTGCCACTGCTGGCAGGGCGGAGTCCGTGGAAGAAGCAGGACTGGCAGCACGGGAACTCGGCAGAAAACTTGCAGATGCGGTTACGAACGGTTATTGCGATCCGGCGCAGGAAGCAATCCTTGCCGACAACCGCTCATATTTCCGGGCAATTGTTGAGGAGAACCGCGATTTCCGCCCGGAGGAGTACGACCGATGGGTGAGGATGGGATGGATTGAGTGAGGGGCTGACGATCGGCACACCGGAAAAAAAGCAGGGAGGGTTGTTATCAGGATTTTCCTATAAGGTCCAATCTGCGACCGATCTCCTGCAACACCTCAGAAACGATCTCTTCACGGTGGGTGATATCATCGATCCAGAACCGGATGGAGACCGTATTTCCCAGGGGCGCCAGGGCGTAAAGCAGCACTCTTGATGAGAAGTGTTCCGGAAATATCGTCTCCAGAGACAGCTCGCGTTGACGGGGGATCATTGACAGTGCCGGGATCCGTGCCTTATTTTCTGTTTTTTTGATATTCGGAAGGATCTTCGGATGGACAGTCAACACGGAAAGGATAGTATCGCGTGCACGATCAAAGGGGAGACCTGGCGGGAGTGTGATGGTCACAGGGATCTCAATATAACCTGATCGTGAGTAGTTGACGATCTTTGACGACAGCAATGTGGCATTAGGCAGGAGAACCACCCTGCCGTCACGATCTTTCAAAATCGTGCGGGTGAATGTCATGTCCCGTACCTGGGCAATACCCGTCTCGGGTTCATTGCCAAGCTCAATCCAGTCATCAAGTGCGATGGTGCGGTTGATCGCGATCAGGAGTCCGGCCAGCAGGTTGGAGATGATCTGCTGGGAGGCAAATGCGAGTGCAATGCTGAGAATTCCCAGTGAGGCGAACGTAGCACTGATATCAAAACCGAGAAACACGAGGTCGATGTAATACAGGCCGATGCCAAAAATTATGTATGACGCAAATCGGGCTGTCCACCGGGCGCCTGCACGGCTGGAGAATCGTTCCAGCGCAGTATAGACACCCTTGTAGCAAAGGTAGGACAGAATGAAAACGGCGAGGGTGGCCAGGGTAAAGATGATGACACTCTCGATGGTGACATTACCAATGATGAGATGTGTATCAGCCATACGTACTACTCTGCCGTGAATGGTCAAAAAGCTGAGTAAGAGTATGGATCGGATGTTCTTCAATGGGTTTTGGATGTGCCGGATAATCTTTAGATAAAAATAAAAGAGATTATGCCTGATGAACGGTCTGGTATTATATGCATATACACGTTCCAGGTGATACCAGTGAAAATTACCCGGCTCTACAACGGACCTGAAAATCACTCCTGTTTTGAGGATATCGAGATCGATCTTGAATCCAAAGGGCCGCTTGGATTATTCAGCGAGCCGGTCGGTTCAAAGGCGGTTTTCTTCCGGGAAATTCCGCCCGGGTACTACTACACGTGGCATAATGTTGTCTGCCGGGAATATGTCGCGACCATTGAGGGGCAGGCCGAAATCGAAGCGGGCAGTGGGGAGAAACGGAGATTTGGCAAAGGGGATGTCCTCCTTGCCGAGGATATGACCGGCAGAGGTCACCGGACACGGGCGATCGGTAAGAAACCCTGGCGGCAGATCTTTGTCACGCTGCCATAGACGTGCAGGTGACCATTCCGGGAATTTCCCGGATCATTTTCTTCCCCCGCGAATTTTTCTTCTTCCAATTCCCTCGAAAGGAAAAAAATTACTGGTAGAAGGGAGGCCTGTCAGTCTCCTGACCAAGGGCGGTGCCGATATTTCTGCCGGTGTAATACCGGAAGGACATTACCATGTTTTCATACGTTGCCTGGCTGAGCGTGCCGTCGGGGGTCATCGTGTAAATCATTACCGGGAGGTACCCCTTCTCGTTTGCTGAGCCCTTGTTGCCTACGAAGACGACGGTCTCGCCAGGTGCTCCGGAATAGGGATCGCTCTCGACGTCGAACCGGATGTAGGTTATCCCGTTGTAGGTGACGGTAGATTCGGTGAATACTGCGCCGGAACCACGGATGATATTCCGGATATTCTGGTCCACGGCGAGCGACGATGAGTAAGAGAAGATAGTCAACGAATCGGCAAGCTCGGTATAGTTGCCACTGTTGTCGTTTATTGTCCCATTGGCTCCGCCTATGGCCGGGTTGAAAATGGTCGTTTTATAGAGGATGTTGTAAGAGGACGTTGTCGCCCGGATGGTTGTGCCCGCATACCCGTTCGGTGCGGAGATGGTGAAGAGAAGCGGCGTGTCCCTGATGCTCTTCGGGAGAGGAATGGCGGGTGCGGTCGTTGTCGGTATGGGGATCGGGGTTGTGGGTACGGGGGTTGAAACAGCAGTCGGGGTTTCGGTCGGGACGGTCGTCGGCACCGGTGTAAATGTCGGCGTGGGCTGGACGGTCTGGGTGCACCCGGCTGTTACAAGCAGGATGCCAATCGCACAGAAAAGTGCAACGAGCAACGAAGTTTTCATACCATCTGGTACACGTAGCTGTTAATATATACTTCGGGTTTTTAGCCTGCACTAATGAGAGCGCGGCAAAAAGCAAGAGCCTCGTCAGAAAAAGATTGGGGGACAGCGCCCTGCAGGAATCCACCTTTCCGGCATGCTCCCGGGCGGTCTGACGATTAGAAAGCAAAAATCCTTTTCCGGAAAAGAAACAGAAATCCCGAAGGGACGGAAGAACAGAAAAAACGGGCCTGAAGGGATTTGAACCCTTGACCTGCGGATTAAGAGTCCGCCGCTATGCCGAACTAAGCTACAGACCCAGCCTGTTAGACCTAATAATGTGGTCGATAATGCCGAATAAATGTTTTGGAGATAGTTTCCTTGGAATCCCTTAATACGCTGGAATGATACATCTTTGAGTAACATGCCACAGGAAGCCCCGTTTGAGCAGCCGGGACCGACAAAATACTGTATTTTCGGGTGCGGGACCAACGGTTACAATATCATTCTCGAACTCGCAAAAGAGCATGAGCGCGTGATCGTGGTCGACAAGGATGATACGAGAGTCCGGAACCTCCGTGACCAGAAGTACGATGCGTACCTGCGGGACGTCACCTCCCCGGAGATGCTTGCCGGGCTCCCGGCGTTCGAGATCGCGTTTGTCATGACCGGCGACGGGGATGCCAACCTTGCAGCAGTCCTCGCCATCAAAAAGCGTTACCCGGCCGTACAGATGGTCGCACGTTCGATCGATCCGGTAAACGGGCAGAAACTCACGGCCGCGGGAGCAGACCTGGTACTTTACCCGCAGGAAGTAGTAGCACGGTCAGCGATCCTCCAGATCAAAAAGCAGCATTCGAGCAGGATCTCGCAGCGCCTCTTTACCCTTCTCGCTGGCTGGGAGGGCACGCTGGGTATCATCACCCACAAGAATCCGGATCCGGATGCAATTGCGTCTGCCATGGCCCTTGCAGAGATCGCAAAACACGCCAACCCCAAATCCCTCGCAACGCGGATCTTCTATGAAGGCAACATCGGCCACCAGGAGAACCGCACGTTTGTCAACCTGCTCGACATCAAAATGGAGCATATGACTGCCGAAGCGCTCCAGGCATGCACCTATCTGGCGCTGGTCGACTGTTCGGGACCGGGCGCGAATAACGACGTCCCCCCTCAGACAAAGATCAATATTATCATCGACCATCACAAGGACGGCCGGCATATGGCGACCCAGAACACGTTTATCGACAATCGCGCGGGTGTGGGCGCAACTGCCAGCATCCTTACCCAGTACCTGCAGGAGCTTGATGTACCCATCGACAAGCGGGTCGCGACTGCACTTCTCTATGGTATCCGCACTGACACCAGGGAGTTCAAGCGTAACGTGACACCGCAGGATCTCAACTATGCAGGTTTCCTCCTGCCGCTCACGGATAGCGACCTGCTCGACAAGATCATGTCCCCTTCCATGTCGCAGGAGACACTCGACGTGATCGGCACGGCAATCACCCGGCGAAAGATCCAGAGCGGGTATCTCTTTGCCAACGTGGGGTACGTCATGAACCGCGACGCACTCCCGCAGGCGGCCGATATTCTCATCACGCTTGAAGGGATCAACACGGCCCTTGTCTATGGCATTACGGATACTGCGATCGTGATATCGGCACGCAACCGCGATATCAGGTTGCACATCGGCAACGCACTATCGGAAGCATTCGGGGAGATGGGGGATGCCGGCGGCCACCCGAACATGGCGGCTGCAACGCTCCCCCTTCATTACTTCGGCAAAGTGGAGAACAAAGCCCAGTTGCTCGAGTTTGTCATCGAGCCTATACTGAAGAAGTTCAGGAACCTTGTCGGCCTGGAGAACGAAGTAAAAAAGAATGGATCCTAGTGCCCGGGAACTCTGTTAAAAAAAAAGAACAGCGGGGAACTCTGCTGAAGCGGGGGTCCGACGTACCGGGCACGACTTCCGGAGTCTTCCAGAGGATAGTAATAAACCTGAAATAATGACCGTCATGGAGACCAGCACTGGTAATGCGCAGGGAATTGTCCGGGGCTGACGATGGACTTTGAAGAGTGGGAACCTTGGTACTGTGAGATCCTGGACTATTTCGGGTTTTCCCGTGCACAGGACGAGGAAGCAGCCCGGTTGCTCGAGTCACTGTTGTCCCGCGATGATCTGCCAGCCCTCGCAGCCCTCACCTGCGGCAGAGAAGTCTCGGTCTGCGGCAATGCACCCTGCCTGAAAGATGAGCTCTTAAAAATACGGGGAGTCGTGTTTGCCGCGGATGCAGCCGCTGATGTGCTCGACACGCACGGGATCCGCCCGGATGCGGTCTTTACCGATCTTGACGGTGCGACTGATCGGCTCCTTGACTTGAACGAATCTGGCACGATAGTCGTGGTCCATGCACACGGCGATAATATGCCCCTGCTCAGGCACTGGGTTCCGCGGTTCAAAGGGCCGGTTGTCGGCACCACGCAGAGTGTCCCGCTCCCACATGTCCACAACTTTGGGGGATTTTCAGATGGTGACCGTGCAGTCTTTGCTGCCGATGAACTCAGTGCCGGGCATATCACGCTCATCGGGTTTGACCTGGATGACAAAAACGTAGACCCGATGAAGCGGGGTAAACTGCTCTGGGCGCGAAAACTTCTGGCTGCTATCGGTTATGCCTGCTGACGCGTTTATCCTTGACGGTTACGTGGACGAACCCGCGTGTCTCGGGGTGCCGCCCTATATATCGCCCTATATCCGGACTGTTGCCGGAGTGTTGACCAGTCACGGGTTCAGGGTGCAGTACCTGACCATTGACCAGCTCAGGAATGATCCGCACCATATCAACAGGATGGATGCTGCAGATCTCCTGGTCATGATTGCGGGAGTGACCGTGCCGGGAAAATATCTCGGGGGCACACCGGCGACCCTCAACGAGATCGAGCAGGTCGGGCACATGCTCCGCGGTCCGAAAAAAATGATCGGTGGGCCGATCGGATTCGGGTACTCGCCGGAGGGCGGGCAGCGTGCCGTCAGGCAGGTTATCAGCGGTTTTGACGTCCTCCTCGCTGGCGAGCCGGCAGTTGCGCTTGATAACTGGCTCAATGGCTGTAATGCAGTTGGCACGCTCGATTACAGCCGTACTGATCCGTGGAGTCTTGCAGGGAGCGGGATCATTGAACAGCACCCGGATTACCCGTACGTGATGTGTGAGCTCGAGACAGCACGGGGTTGTTCGCACGGTGTATCGGGCGGCTGTTCATTCTGCACCGAGCCGTTTTATGGGAGCCCGAACTATCGCAGCATCGAAGGTATCGCCGCCGAAGTTGGTACCCTGTATATCCATGGAGCGAGGCACTTCCGTGTCGGGCGGCAGCCGGACATCCTCACCTATGGTGCAGGTGCGGGTGAGTACCCTGCACCCCGCCCGGATCTTATCGAGGACCTCTTTGCTTCGATCCGCAGAGCGGCACCCGGATTAAAGACACTGCATATCGACAACACGAACCCGGCAACTATCGCAAAACACGAACAGGAGAGCCGTGAGGCACTGCGTGCGATCATACGCCATCACACCTCCGGAGATGTCGCCGCGTTTGGCAT
>JBGOZZ010000064.1:0-6606 GCA_041480465.1 Methanoregula sp.
CAGCCGCCTGAAAGGGGAAACAGCTCCGCCATCATGAGTGCGAGGGTTGACTTACCGCTCCCCACATCCCCGCTTACAATGTGGATACCTTCAGTGAACGTGCCGGATGCCAAAAGCGACCAATGGTCACGAACGGCATATGCACGGTTCAATGTAATTTTCATTCCCCGCACATCCATAAAACCGGGTAAAAGGCTGTACCTTTGAGGAGAGGAAAGACCTGTTCCGGTGTCCCGGCATGGGCAACCCGGCCCGATTCGAAAAAGAGGAGGTGATCGCTCCCCATAGCTGTATCCATCTGCTGGGTGCAACGGATGACATACCGTGCCCCGGATGCCCTGACTACCTGGTCAACCTTTGCCGCCAGGATTGCATCAAGATGAGAATCATATTCGTCCAGCAGGAGCACCTTTGGGCGGTGAACCAGTGCTGCTGCAAGGGAAACAAGTACTTTTTCACCGCCGGACAACTCGCGTACCGTCCTGTTGAGGAGATGTGCAATCTGCAAGGACTCCGCACACTCCCTGACACTCGCATCAATGGTATCACATGAGGCGGTGCGGCGGAAGCGAAGCGGGGACGCGATCTCATCGATCACGTTTGCGAACAGGATATTCCGGTCAGGAAACTCATTCACCCATCCTGTCTCGGTTTCCCGTGGCGCCAGATTATCGATCCTGACAGTGCCGCGATCCGGTAATTCGATACCAGCACAGATCTTGAGAAATGTCGTTTTCCCGCTACCGTTTGCGCCAATTATGGTTGTAATGCCGGGTTTGATGGTAAGTGCATCAATCACCAGATTCCTGCAGCGAAGCGATTCTACTGCGATCATGGGAGCCTTTTCTCGATCATGTACGCGGCGTACATCTTGATCACCTCGCCAGGTATGAACGGAATTAATCCTGCCATAACAGCAGGTATGAACCCTGCACCGAGGGAATACATCAGCCAGGCTATGCCACAGATATAGATGATACAGGTCCCTGCAAAAAGCCCGGTAATCCGGATGGGTGCAGACGTGTACTCATATGCAAGCCCGACTACGAGTGCTGCGCAGATAAATCCGAACAGGTACCCACCGGTAGGACCGAGCAGGATACCAAAACCAGCAACGCCGGAATGAAACACAGGGAGACCCAGGGCACCAAGAACAACATACAGCGATACCGGGATCACTGCGAATCGTTTCATGATCATACCGGCGAGCAGTACGAAAAGGGTCTGGAGGGTCAGGGGTACCGGGAAGAAGGGGAGCGATACCCATGCTCCAAGGCTGATAAGTCCGATAAAGGCAGCAGAGTATGCAATATTTCTGGATTTTTGCAGATCCCCAAACATCGTCAACCATAAAAAATTATATGGTTGACGATAAAAAAGTACCTTTTATTTACAGTTGATAACAATCTCCGGCAATGACCCGTTCGAGCTTGCCATTGTCTTTACGGATGATGAGGGCCCCAAACTCATCGATGTCTATTGCCTCGCCTTCGAAGCTGTTTTTCAACGTCCTGATCTGCACCCGGCTTTCGAGGGTAGAGGAGAGACTTTTCCATTCCCTGATGATTGTCTCGTATTCGCCGCTCTCGATCAGGAGATAATGGTTCTCGAATTCCCTGAGGATGCGTGCGAGAAAGGAAGCCCTGTCCACTTCGTGGCCGACTTCAGCGCTGATGGAGGTGATATCTTTCTGCATTGCCATCGCGAACTGGCTGATCGGGACATTCGCATCTATGCCGATGCCCAACAGGCAATAATGAACCGTGTCTGCCTCTGCAGCCAGTTCGAGAAGAAGCCCGGCAACCTTCTTGTGGCCAATGAAGATATCGTTTGGCCATTTGATCAGGGCACCGATATCGAATTCCTTGCGGATAGCCCGTGCAACGGCAATGGATCCCGCCATCGTGATCATGAAAATATGATCGACAGGCACACGGGGTTTGAGCACGATCGTGATCCAGATCCCTCCAACAGGAGAGACCCACGCCCTTCCCATCCGGCCCACTCCCCCGGTCTGCTCTTCAGCGATGATCACCATGCCGTGCATCTTCCCGACATCCCCTTCCGAGCACATCTGTTTGCCGACCCAGATGGTCGAGGGTGTGTTGTCGAGATACCGTATCTTCTTTCCAATGAACTGCGTTTTTAATTTTTTATGTACTTCATACGGGAGGAGTTTGTTGCTCGTATGCGTGAGTTTATATCCCTCTTTTTGCGAAGAGAAAATATCGTACCCCATGCCGCGAAGGTCTTTTATATGCTTCCAGACAGCAGACCTGCTGATTCCCAGTTCGTTGCTGATCGTTTCACCGGAGATTGGGGTTTGGGATCGTTCCAGAATTTCCAGCACTTTGAATGCAGAATCCGGCATGGAATTCACCGCCTTGAACTACTCTGTTCTGAAGGGAGTGGACAGGGGTCTTTCCCGCATACCTGCTTGAGTATCGCAGTCTGGTGTTCCATCAGGGTGGCGAGATCAAAAATACCGGTAATATCCACGATGCCGATTGCGCCGATAGCGTTTCCATCCTTGTCCCGGATGGGACTCACGGTTACAGGTACTCCCTTGTACGCCCCACTTGTTGGCGTAGTCTTTATGAGGATGTTCTTTTCAATCGCCTCGAGGAGAACAGGACCGGAGTAATGCCGATCGACAACTCTCCCGTCTTCGACCCGGATGCCATCTCGTTCCAATGATTTTGCTGTCACGGGAAGGTGGTGGATTAATTCGTGGACTGCAAGGACAATTGGCTCAAGATCGCCTGCCTCCATACTGCAGGACAACGAATAACTGTGCATCGGTTCTTAACCTCTTAATTACACTGGTCAGTTTCTATCTAGAAGAATATTGCGGAGTGGGAAATGCGAAATCTCTTACACCCCCTCATTCCGGATAGCATCGTAGGGATTCATAATGCTGCTTCGGTACGCTGGCCAGAGCGACGATATACTGCCGATTGCAATGACTACGAGTATTGCGACGCCTGCTATCATACTTATATCAGCTAAACCGGGCATGGCGAATGAAACCTGAAGTGCGCCGTTGAGCATGCCCAGCATGTTCAGCAGGGAGAAGATAACAAAGCCTGCAGATACTCCGGCAAAACCGCCGATTGTGGCAAGGACCAGCGATTCTGCGATCACGACAAAGAAGATAACGCTCCTTTTCGCACCCATCGACATGAGAAGCCCGATCTCCCGCTGGCGTTCATGGGCGACCATTGCTGCAATGAGTGCGATCAGCGGAAGCGCTGCAACCACCACAAATACCGAGATAGTATTCAGGATATCGGGAATACCCTGAATGTTTTCGGTGACCGGATCCAGGGTAAAATGTCTCCCGATGGCAGAAACATATGTAGATGAATACGAATATGAGAGATTCCGCTTGATCCGCTTGACAACTGCACTGGAATCCTCGCCGGGCACATCCCGCACGAGTACCGCGTTGACATCCCCCGGAGTGATGCGGGGGGCTGATAAGGGGACGATCCTGCCTGAGTCTGCGAGAGCATATGCATCATCCAGCCGCAGGAATATCGTGTGGTCTACTGACGACCGGGTCGGATCAAGCCTGCCGGCAACCGTATAGGAATGACCGGGAACTGAAATCTTCGAGGATACATCCCCTCGTATGCCGCTCCCCACGATTACTTCATCCGGGCCCAGTGGCTTTATTAACGGCTGACGCAACCACGGCTGGATGGTAAAATCGGTCACTGGATCGATTCCGTAGAGATCAACGGGGGTTGGTGACAACGCCGGCAAATTCAGCGTCGTTACGTAGAGTTGTGGGCTCATCTGCGACACTCCCGCGACTTTCCCGACCGTATCCATGATACTTGTGTTAATGCGATAGGTGGAAGGTTCTGCCTTGACAATTGCCATGGTATTATCCGGTCCACTCCCCCGCAGGAACACCAGGTATTGTGCAGGAACCACGATCTGGTCTGCCCCCATCCGTGAAATTCCCCGGTTGACACCGCCTCCCGCACCCGCCAAGAGCAACTGCCCGGAAAAAATATTTACCGCGATGAACGCAAAACAAAAGACCGTCGCCAGGTTACGCCCGGGTTTGTTCCGGATGCCCGCAAGAATAAACGTCAGATAACTCATCTTTTGTTTCATGGCTCATCCATTTTGGTTCAGATGATCGTAGAACCTGTAGTCCCGGCGCAATAAGTGGCAGAATTCGTATTCTCCACTAATTTACCCCGGTTCATCCCGTAGGTCCGCGTCGCATAGGGTACAAGTTCGGGGTTATGGGTGACCATGACGATGGTTGTTCCCTCGCGGTTCAGCTGCCGGAACAACTCCATGATCTCCAACTCGGTATCGACATCCAGGTCCCCTGTAGGTTCATCCGCGATCAGCAGAGAGGGTTCGTTTATGAGGGCCCGGGCAATTGCGACCCTTTTCATCTCTCCGCTTGAGAGCGTGTAGGGATACGCATCTGCCCGGTCCGACATACCCACCTTTTTCAGGAGATCAACTGCCCGCGAGCGGCAACCGGGGCCATCACGACAAAAAAGCGTGGGCAGCATCACGTTCTCCAGTGAGGTGATTGTAGGAATAAGCCCGGAGAACTGGAATACAAACCCGATCTTTTTTGCACGCAACTCAGCTATCTCGTCTTCGGGAAGATTGCTGATATCCAACCCCTCTACCCTGATCTCTCCTGCGGTTGGGCGGATCAGGCCGGCAAGCATACCAAGGAAGGTGGATTTCCCGCTTCCCGATCGGCCGAGTATAAGCACAAATTCCCCGGGATTTACTTCGATACAGGCATCATCTACTGCCAGGACTTCTGAGTTTTTGGTATGATACGATTTTGTTACGCCGCTGACTTTTATCATGATTCCCCCTTCCGGATAGTCGTATAAGGCTCTGATCGGTTGATAAGGATTGCAGGATAGAGAGATGATAACCCGCCTATCAGTATGGACAGGAGCAGGGCACTTCCTCCGTTACCTATCATCGAAAGCGGCGATGGAATTGAAAAGGGGACTTTCAGGCTGAATGCAATAAAATCCTGGAAGAATACAAGGATGCCCGTTGCAGCTGCAATCCCGATAAGCCCGCCAATAATCGCAAGAGAAAACGACTCCGCGAGCATGATTCGCATCACCAATGCTTTTTTAGCGCCTATTGCCCGGAGTATAGAGATTTCTCTCATCCGTTCATGGGCCACCATGGCGGAGATAAAACCGAGGAGCGGTACCGCTACAATAGTCACTGCCAGTGTCGAACCGTAGAGGATGCGTGTGACGGCGCCCAGCTGTCCGCTGACGGCATTCAGGAGACCATTGGGTGTTATGGTCTTTGTTCCCGGAACCTGTACCTGGATTTCTTCTGCAACTTCAGAAGGTGAGATTCCCGCATCAACTTTGACGAGTACTGCGGACACTTTTCCCCGGGGAATCGTCAGTTTTTTTACAGCTTTTAATTCCGATTCATCTGCCATCGTGTAGGCATCCTCAAACCGGATGAAAACCGAGTTATCGACACCCATACCGGTTCGTTCAAGCACGCCGACTACGTGGAATGTATGACCGTAAAACATGAGATCATTTCCCACATTCTGGATAATTGCGCTGCCGATAATCATATCATCTTTTCCCAGTGTTACCCCGGGATTCTGCTTCAGCCACGATGAAACAGTAAAGTCATGCTCCTGGTCAATGGCGATCATCTGGACCGGGGCAGCGCAGCACGACGCAATTAACGTAGCAATATAGATCTGGGGACTGGATTTTGCAACCCCGGGAATCCGGGAGATCTTCTCAAAACCGGAGTCCTCAAAGAAAAAACTGTTCGGCTGTCCTATAAGAATTACTGATTGCCCTGCTGCAGCGTACTCTTCCGGGACGACAAGGATATCAGCTCCCATCCTGGACATACCTGCATCCAGGCTCTGTTGCGCCCCGTTTATCAGGTACTGAGATGAAAAGAGCGTTGCGGCAATGATCGCAAACGCAAATATCGTTGCGATATTCCGGTACGGGCGGTTTGAGAGGTTCCTTCCGATAAGCTGAAAAAACCGGAACTCTGGGGATGAACTCATTTCATTCGCGTTTCCCGTGCAGGTATTCGCCGATGATGATAACGATCTCCTGAAGAACAGTCAGCGATACCCTTTGCCGTATTGTCAAAATCCATCAGAAAATCAACGTTGATATCATTTATGTATGTATTGATTCCTGCAATCAGGATAAGAACCGGTAATCTGGTTTATAAAATTTTTTGCTTGAAGAATTTGTTTGATTCTCCAGATCAAAGAAAATCGTGGGAGAATTAATGGATACATATGCCAATCGTACGGGAAAATTATGGAACATTCCCTATTGACCGAAACATGAAAAAAATATAACCTCATTATAAAACAGGCATCCAAACGAATTTCTTTGGGGAAAGTTTTTTTGTGTAATTGTATTTTATGTTTCAAAAATTGAGACAAGACCTAATATTTATAACCAAAAAAACCAATTTTTCGAACATGGTGAAACAGACCTCTCAGAATTTTTTCCAGCTGGATAGCTGTTTTTCCGTATCTCATAAAAATTACCATCAAATCCTACGGATAGAGTTTGAGGTAATCAGATGATC
>JBGOZZ010000065.1:0-6550 GCA_041480465.1 Methanoregula sp.
CCCCATGCACCACCGATAGACGACAGGATAATGGCACTGGATGAATTGCACACAGCCGGTATCAGGACGTATGCCATGATCGCCCCGGTGCTCCCGGGAGCAGAAGGGCTGGCAGAACTCCTTAAAGGAAAGATTGACTATGCATTGATTGACCGCATGAACTATCACTATGCCGACCGGGTGTACCGGAAATACGGGCTGGAGGATACGCTCACGGATGATTTCTTTGAGCGGACGAGGCAGGCACTTGCCTCTCTATGAGGTACATGAACCATGAAGCTGGATTTCATTGGGATCCGATAGATCCGGGTGAGTTGTGGGTTGGACCTGTTGAAAAGGCAGTCAGGAAAGGATTCGGCAAACAAATTAAAAATCCCCGGCTGCTGAGATAATTAAACATAACTATATGAGAATTCCCTGGAGGAACTTAAAAGAGAAAACCGATAATAAAACGCACACTATTTTGGATGGCCCGAAATCTGAACATATTGATATCACAGCACATTATTTCATACTGGACAAAGGATGCCCCGGTGACACTAAAACCCTGGTTAAATTTGACGGGTCTTACTGGAGATGGATTCAATACGACAAAAAATGGTTTATGGATCAAACATTAACGAAAGAAGACTGGTATGCCGGGCATTTGCAAAGCATAACAAAAGAAGAGGCAGAAAAAATTCTTAATTCCTGAACAGGAAAAAGACTGAAAAGTTACCCTGTGCGGCAGATATTCACTCATCCCCTCACGTGTTACCCCGTCATCAAGGATAACAGCCCATAGAAATGCATAGCGAGGCCGGTTACTTAGCCCCGGTATCCTCTTCCCATAAACCGAACGTGTTGCCTTCGGTGTCCAGACAGTTGGCAAGGTAGCCCATCTTTGGCACTGCCATCTTATCCATGAGTATGCTGCCACCCAGTCTTTTGACCTGGTTAATGGCAGCATCGATGGATTTCACCCCAAAGTAATTCACGATACGCTGCGAGGGATCCATCCGTTTCCCCATTCCACCACCAACTCCGGGAATACCGTCCGGGGTCGTTGTGGTAATCAGGTTGTACTGCATTCCCGGGTATGATTCGAATTTCCAGTCGAATAGCACCGAATAGAATTTCTTCGCCCTTTCAATATTCTCTACGGGTACGTCAAAATGAACAATCGTTGACATCAGATCGTCACCATCCCTGATATGGGAGAAGGAATAAATAACATTTACCTTTCAGGGAGTTGCTATACCGTAACAGTCAAAGCTTACGTGATTAAAACTACTCAAAGAACATGGAAGTTTCCTTTTTCCCCCCCCGTAGTATTATCCCCTTCCCCTTCGATATCGACCACTACAACCGCATCGCGAGGCCGGAAACTACTGTTTTTACTGTAATCACGGTTTTTCACCGACTAATTGTCAACCGCCGGGGATATACCCTCAACGCTCGCGAAGGGCAAAGTGTCAGGGTTGACAGTTTACCGGGGCGTACCACTTTTCACGTCAAACATGCCTTTCACGTAAAATTCAAGTTTTTGTAATTCCCCTTAAAATAATCTTAATTGGATGATTATACCTCACCCCGCACTCAATCTACAAACATCTGTATCTCTCCTGGCGTACCAGCGCTTGTTCAGGAAGAATGCTACATTGACAAGACTAATGAGTACCGGGACCTCTACGAGAGGACCGACGACTGTAGCGAAGGCCTCTAAGGAACCTATCCCGAAGACTGCAACAGCAACCGCGATCGCCAGTTCGAAGTTGTTGGATGCAGCGGTGAACGAGAGGGTAGCCGATCGCGAATAGTCCACCTTGAGCTTCCAGCATACCCAGAAGCTGAAAAAGAACATGATCAGGAAGTAGAAGACAAGCGGTATTGCCACACGCACCACATCGATCGGGAGAGTGACAATATATTCTCCTTTCAAAGAGAACATTACGATGATGGTGAAGAGCAGTGCAATGAGAGTAACCGGAGAGATCTTCGGGATAAATGTCGTATCATACCATTGTTTTGATTTCATCCGGATAAGGGAGAACCTGGTGATCATTCCTGCAAGGAAGGGTATCCCAAGGTAAATGAAGACCGTCACCGCGATACCAGCAATAGTGACCGGGACTGCGACACCACCTGCAATACCAAGAAACACGGGGAGAAAGGTGATGAAGAACCAGGCATAGATTGCATAAAAAAGCACTTGAAATATTGAATTAAGCCCCACAATTGCCGCACAATATTCGCAGTGGCCACCGGCAAGTTCATTCCACACGATAACCATCGCAATGCAGGGGGCTATCCCCACAAGAATCAGCCCGTACATGAAGTGAGGCTGGTCACGAAGGAAGACTACTGCGAGGGTGAACATGACGATCGGGGCGATAACCCAGTTCAGGACAAATGCGAGCCCAAGAATCTTCTTTTCTTTGAATACATTACCCAATTCCTCATACCTGACTTTTGCCAGCGGCGGATACATCATCAGGATAAGACCGATCGCGATAGGGATGGAGGTGGTACCAACCGAGAGGCCCGTAATAACCCGGGTTACTTCGGGGGCAAGATAGCCTATCCCTACCCCGATGGCCATAGCGAGAAATATCCAGAGCGTGAGGTAGGTATCAAGGAGGGAGAGTTTTTTCATTATCTGCTCCATTGTTTCATCATTTTCTCTCTGAATTATAGTTAAAATAATTTGTTTTTCTATAAACGTTATATCCTTCGTCTCTCTTGTGTTTACAAAAGTCCTGATGATTCAATTTAAATCCGCCGGGATAATGTATCCCCATGCCAGCTCTCAGGTCAGACGAAACAATTTTTACCAATGGGCATGAGTCTCCCTTAATGCCTTACCAGAGCGGTGACCGGATATCCATCATCACGGGTGATATCATCCGACAACATGTCGACGCTATTGTTAATGCTGCAAATCCGACGCTGCTTGGAGGGGGTGGGGTTGATGGCGCGATCCACCAGGCTGCAGGGCCAGGCTTGCTGGAAGAATGCCGGAAACTGAACGGGTGCAGGACCGGGGAGGCAAAGATTACAAAGGGCTGCAACCTTCCCGCCCGTTTTGTCATCCATACTGTTGGGCCTGTCTGGCGGGACGGGAAGTGCGGGGAGGAGGATCTGCTTGCCGCGTGCTACCGGAACTCACTTGCCCTTGCGGAACTGAGCGGAGTGAAGAGCATCGCATTCCCGGCGATCAGTACCATTGCGTACGGGTTTCCTTCCAGACAGGCTGCCCAGATTGCAGTGCGGACAGTCAGGGAGTACATCAGCACTCACCCTTCAGTTGAGAAGGCAGTGTTCGTTTGCCACGGGGAAGAGGCGTACCGTATCAACCGGGAAACCCTTGATAGGGACCTGGCAGAACATCCGGAAACTTCGATTGCCGAAGCCCTCACGGCACACCTCTGCATGATCGAGACATCCTATGCCATCCGGATCAGGAACAGCGCAGAGGTCGTACAACGGCTCACCCCTGCCGTAAAAAACAACATAGCGGCACTCTCCGCCGGGATCCTGCTTAACAACCGGGTTGCTGTCAGCGGTATCGCGGGCGACACAACCGTTCCTGACGTTATTATATCCTGGATTCTTGAGTACCTGAAAAAAATGGATGAACAGGTGTAAGATGATGAAAATGATTGAACTGGCCGGAAATAATGAACTATTGAAACAGGGTGTAGGAACATGTCCGGATATGAAAGAAAACCGGTTTTTCGCATCAGGAGAAATCAAAAAATATAGTCATAGTGGAATTCCATTCTATTATTTATATTATTTCATGGCGATAGTATTATCAGTATTCACTCCAATCAGGAACATGCTCTGAAGAACAGCAGTTCCAGTCGGGGTGAGTATTCATCTCTCTTTTTTAGAGATTGCGCTGTTACCAGAGGAGCAGTGACGATCCTGAAGGGTGGTGGAAAATGACAAAATTCTATATGAGGTGGCACCTGAATCCCATGCTCATTCCTACGAATGCAGAAGAGCGGGTGAAGTCCTGGATGTCGATGCTTGAATTAGTGAAAGCAGATTTAAAATCCGGTGGGTTAAGTGACTGGGGTATGTGCAGTGATGCCAGCGGGGGATATGCTTTTGCCGAAACAGACGAAAAAACCCTCTATACAACGATACTGAGATGGATGCCGTATGTTATTTTCGATATCAAGCCGGTACTTACGGTAGACCAGATCATTGAATCCATCAAAAGGGCTGCTGCAGGGCCAAAAAAGTAATCTCATCATCATTTTTTCTTATTCTGGAAGATCCGGCTTTGGAGAAATCACGTGCCGAAAAGAAGGACGTGACCTGATCAACCAAAGCGCTACGGTACGCTGTTTTCGTTTGTTGTCATACTCATATCTTCTAAAGAGACAATGAGAAACCGGTACAATGGGTTTGTTGAAACTTCCTGTGGATTGATTAAAAATGAGCGTATTCCCCTTTTGTCCCTCCCATCTCCCGGATACCTTCCACCAGGTTTGGGGGGATGAAAACCCGTGGGTTCGAACTGTTCTGCACAGACTTCAGAAATGATCCATTTTCTTGTGTCACCGCATATCATCAATGAACGCATGGCAGTCCGGACACCACCAACCAACAGGGACGGAGTGCTGCCTGTGGTGTGCATCGTAGACCCGGATATAGGTTCTGTACATATACCGGCGCCGTGTCCGGGTATTCGATAAGACAGTCCGGCAGTCATTCGGGCAGGGTGGGTTTGTGCACATACCAAATCCCTGTAATACCAGCACGATAAATCTTTTTGACCGGTCGTTTCTCTATGTGCAGGAGGGTAGGTATTACCCGGGAGGTGGCATGATCAGGAAATGCGAAACCATAATGACCGTCACTTTCACCCTGTCCTGCCCCGCATTATCTGGAACTGGATAAGATGTGCATATTGACAGGCGACGAGGGCCGTTTCCCGGAGCTTACCGAAAGAGCGAGATGTTTTTCTGAACCGGGAAGGTGTGATCAATATCACTGAAAGATCGAGAGGGTTCCCAGATTGAAAATGGAAAAGATCAATACATTAAAAAACTGCAACAGGATATGAATTTCTTAATCCGGATCTATTCCTTTGTGGGCAATTTAAGTCCATATTTTTAAAAAAAATATCAAATCAGGCTCTGATAAAAATAAATAAATGTATATAGTATATATGTATTATATTGAGATATCATGTCTGATGCAGATATTGCTGATTACAATGTTGAAGATATCTCCGAACAAGCTCGTATAAGTGAAGTAGACCGGTTATATGATCATCTGGATTATAATGTTTCTTTCTTCTCAACTTTAAAAGAAGCCATCACTATTCTGGGAGGTATGGGAGATCCATCCAGATCAAAGTTATTTGAAAAAATTGATCGCATATCTCGCGAAGATGTTCACAAATGGAAGAGAAGCGCTTGTAACCAGGCTCTAATAGGTATTGATAAATACCATCCTAAACGGTAGAAGAAAACATGAAATTCTGGAAAAAACAGAGAATTTGTTACCGGTGCTGGATGACGTCAGCAGTCGGGGGATTGATCCTGATCGATTTGTAAATATCCACGATCGCTCCCTGGAAAGCCTGGACTGCCAGGGGTTTGTTCGGGACTTTGAACGCGAAGATATACATGCCGTTTTCTGTGGATGTAAAGATGTATGTCCCTTTTACCTCTGCGGTCTGGAAATCCAGCTCGTAGGATTTGTAGCCGGATATCGTTATGGTGTAACTGTGGGCGTCCGTCAGTAGCGGAACGCCGTAGGTCTTTCCAACGGCAAGGGTAGCGTTGTTGAAATACTTCTCAAAGTCCGCTCCGGGGTTCTGATCGACATCGACGCTCAGGGCAATGTAGGATGCCTGGTCACCAGGAATGGCACCGGGAGAGTAGAAATTCGCGATATTTACCGTTGTAGTACCATAGTCCCTGACCCCGCCCGCGAGGACATCCTGCCTCGTCCAGTCAGCCGGGACTGAAATGTTTACCCCGTAAGGAAGGGATGCACTCACATCCGTACTGACCGGAGCAGGTGTGCCCTGCACGGCAGTCCCTCCCGGGGAAACCGTCGCCAGGGGGGTTTGCTGGCCGGCGGGTTGAGTACACCCGGTGAAAAGCACGGCTACTGCAACAAGCACGACGACTGTTATACCGATGCAGGGATAACCAAAAAACGTTTTCATGATAGATCTCTCCTATTCCTGCTAATCGGAGTAAGGGATTAAATGTCTTGTGCTGAGTTACCCGGATTGGAATGAGATGAGATTTTGTCGGGAGGGGCGGCCCGGGACGGGAGTTGCAGTGGCCATCGGTGATGGGGGGATGGCACGAGGCCGGTATACGCACTATACCCGGAATTTATGGAGTTCGTCAATGACGTTTCCGATACAATTCTCGAAATCGCCGTCCGAACAATCGATCGTTATATCGGAATACTTTTCATACAACGGGACCCTCTGGTTGTACATTTCACGAAGACTCTGGCCCGCAACCAGGACAATTCCCCGTGTCGTGATATCATTGAGTCTCCGGACCATTTCCTCAAAGGAGATCTTCAG
>JBGOZZ010000066.1:0-6466 GCA_041480465.1 Methanoregula sp.
ACGGTATAAAAAATGAACTGGTAACAAGGTAACACAACTATCTGTGCTTTCTCTTCTTCTTTTTTGGCTCGTCTTTTGCCATGGACATGAGGTCAACAATATAATTTCCCTCTTTTCCCACGCTGACGATTCTCTCGTCGCTCTGTGCCATCTTCTCAATATTCAGCTCATACGTGCCGGGAGCAACAATCCGGATCGTCTCGACCCGGTCATACATCTGCACCTCTTGCCTGGACTTTGGCTCTGATATTTCGAGGATCTCCTCACGGGATTCTTTCGCAATCTCGTCGATGGATTTTTCTTCTAAAACGTCTTTGTTGAGATCATTTTCTTTGACGTAGAGGAACTTTTTATTTCCGCAGCTTGCGCATCCTTTCAGGATCTCGGTTGAGCCGTCTTTGTATTCCCGTCCGCATTTCGTACATTTGTGCGGCATTTTTCATTCACCCGAAGTATTCAAGCATGGTCTCGTACAGGCTCTCGACATTCCGCCCGTCAAGCCCCGAGACAGCAACAACCGGGTGCTGGGGGAATGCACTGCGGATGCGTGCGGGGATTGCGTCGGGAAGATCGATCTTGTTTGCGACAATGATCACCGGGAGTTTACGGCTCTCGATGATACCGATCATCATGATGTTGACCTGCATGAAGGGATCCATCGACGAATCCAGCATGTAAATGACACCATCGATATCCTCACGCAGCCAGTGCATCGCTTCGGCAACACCCTCCGTTGCCTCCCGGGCCCGTATGATCGCCTCATCCTTCTCCATGCCGAATTCCAGGAATTCGTGGTAGTCAATCTTGGTGGTGACTCCCGGAGTATCTACAATATCCATCGTGATGGTACTCCCGTTAGCCCCGGAGATGATGATATCTTCTTTCTTCCTTGCCCGCCGGGTCTCGTGCGGGATCTCGCTTACGGGCCCGACAGCATCGCCGGTCCAGTCACGGGCAATGCGGTTTGCAAGCGTTGTCTTCCCGGCATTGGGCGGGCCGTATATACCAATACGGGTTCGCTTCTTCTTAAAAAACCGGTTGAGGAAATTGGAAAATTTCTTTTTTGCCGTACCATAGGTCTGATAAAATATCCTCATTGAAAACCTCCATGGCTACGCATCGTACAAAAGTACAAAGAACCCACCATAATTCTTTAGTAATGTATAGAAATCGCTCTTTATTATGTTTCTTGTATGACGTCCTTCTGAACCCGCCGCTGCCGGGAGCCTGGCTGTCTCTCATTATTACTACGCTGCATTGGTCCAGGCTCCTGCCAAATTGTTTTTATAGAAGGGGAGGGGAGTATGCTAATTGTAATCATCAGCAAAAGCACTTCAAGGAGGTGACTCATGAAAAAGACATCCAATGCAATCCGGTTTGAAACTCAGATACCGTTACGGGAAGTGATGAAAACCAACCCGACGATGCTTGGTATCGAAGCCACTGTCGCAAAGGCGGCAAAAACCATGTGCCGCGAAGAGGTCGGCAGCGTGATTATT
Source organism: Methanoregula sp. (assembly GCA_041480465.1). Taxonomy (GTDB): domain Archaea; phylum Halobacteriota; class Methanomicrobia; order Methanomicrobiales; family Methanospirillaceae; genus Methanoregula. Next base: position 1,500 of record JBGOZZ010000066.1, read on the forward strand.
CTCGAGCGTAACCAGCCGATTGGGATAGTTACCGAGGAAGACATAACCTGTAAGGTGGTAGCAAAGGATCTCAAACCGAGTACGGTACGTGTGAACGAAATCATGAGTACGCCACTCATTACGGTGAGTGCGGACAAGACTGTAGGCGACGCTGCCCATATGATGGTGAAGCATAAGGTAAGAAGACTGCCGGTTGTTGACGCAGCAAACAAGGTTATCGGGATTGTTACCGTGCGGGATCTCCTTACCGTTTCCAATGAACTCAACGAGCTCCTTGCGGATCTCATCGAGATCAACCGCGAAGAAATTGTTGAGCAGGGCATGTGCAGTCGCTGCAGCCAGATGTCTGATGATCTGAAGCGGGTTGACAATCTCATGCTCTGTTCGAGCTGCCGTGAGGAGGATAATATTACATGAAAACGGCACAGGATTTCATGCTCGAGGTCCCGGTGCTGAAATTTAATGATCAGATAACAAAGGCACGGCAAATCCTGAGGGATAACCGGTTCAGGGAAGTGTATGTTGTGGACGCAAAAAAAAACCTTCTCGGCTATATCGACCTCACGGACGGTCTGCGGGTGACTGCGACAAAATCAAACGTGACCGTTGAGGGGTTTGTGAAGGAAGCACCCATGGTGAGCCCGGCAGATCCCATCGAGCAGGCAGCAAAGTCGATGCGGGACTTCAGGACTGACAGTGTTGCGGTCGTTGATACCCGTCTGCATATACTCGGGGGGGTGCTCCTCTCCGATATATTTCCCGTCATTATCTCCCGCAACGAGCTTCACGGCACGGTTTCTGCTTACATGACAAGGGAAGTCACCGTTGCAAGCCCGACGGATACGGTCCAGAAAATTTATACCATGATCATGGAGAGCGGCTTTTCCGCATTTCCCGTGGTGAAGAAGAAACGGATTATCGGATTAATTTCCCGGCGCGATCTTATCAGGACACGGCGGGTGCAGTCGGTGATAGCACACCACGCTCACACGACAATCGAGGAAGTGATGTCCAAGGATGTCGTCACTATCGGTCCGGATGAAACGATCAGCTCTGCCGCTGAACTGCTGGTGAAGCATGATGTGAGCCGGCTCCCTGTCATTGACGGGGATCGCATTGTCGGAATTGTTGACCGGCATGATATACTCACCGGGCTCGCGTGAACCGGTTTGCCTGTAAGGACAGAAGGTAAGAAACTTCTGGTATTTTGTAAAGAGTTATATTCCGGAAATATCATACTATGAAGGTCATCGAACCAGTCGGAGGGGGATTATGCACCAGAATGACCGTGGCATCAAACAGGGTGACAGGCTCTTAAAGATGCAGGGAAAACTCGACCGGGGTCCGGTCGAGTTCAAATCCCATATAGCGCAGCAGGAAGGAGAGATTATGGCAATCGCAACCCGCGATGTCATATCTGTACCCCCTACGCAGAGCATTATCGGAGCAGTAGAGATCATGACGAAGTGCGGCTTCCGCCGCCTGCCCGTAACCGATGCAGGTACCAAGAAGCTTCGCGGAATCATCACTTCAGGTGATGTGATCAATTTCATGGGGGGAGGAGACAAGTATAAACTTGTCCAGGTCCGGCATGGTGGCAACCTGCTCGCGGCGGTCAACGAGAGCGTTCGTACGATCATGACCCAGCAGATCACCACGCTTGCCCACGATTCACACATCAGTGACGCCGTGAATACGATCGTGGAAAAGAAGATCGGCGGTCTTCCCATCGTTGACCATGATGGAGTACTGAATGGCATTGTCACGGAAAGGGACGTGTTGCGGGTGCTTGGTTCGGAACGGAGCACGCTGAATGTTGAGGACGTTATGAGTTCCTCTCTCCGCGTGACTGCCCCTGACTGCCCGATTTCGACCGTTGCCCGCGACATGACCCAGTACCGGTTCCGGCGTTTACCGGTGGTGAGCGATGATGTCCTGTATGGTATCGTGACCGCTACGGATATCATGAAGTATCTGGGGAGCAGAGAGGTCTTCTCCCGGCTTACGACAGGAGACGTTGCAGAAGTCATGGAGTTGCCGGTGCGGACCCTGATCTCCGGGGACCTTTTCACGACATCCCCGCTGCAGACTATCAACCAGGCAGCCCGAGAGATGCTGACCAGGAATGTAGGTGCATTACCCGTAATCGAAGGCTCCCGGCTCATCGGGCTGGTCACTGAATTCGATCTCGTCCGGGCATTTTCAAAGGAGTGAGACTGCAATGTTTGCGCGTGATGTAATGACAACCCCGGTCTTTTTCGTCTCTCCCGATGAGACGGTAGCGTACGCAAGGAACCTGATGGTGAAGCACAAAATCTCGCGTCTCCTTATAATGGAGGAAGGCAGGCTTGTGGGAATTCTGACCAAAAAGGATATCGCGTATAAGATGCGCCACGGAGAACCAGCGTGGCGGAGGCGCCCCATCGACCAGATCCCGCTGGGAGCATTTGCAACGGGGAATCCGATCGCCGTTGCACCCGACACCGAAACAAAGGCGATAGTAAATTTTTTTGTCAAAAACGATATCAGTTCCGTCCCTGTTGTCGATGAGGGAAACGTGATTGGTATCGTGACAAAGTCTGACCTGATGACGTCGAGGCTGTTAAAACACATGGGGGGGACGGTAAAGGATGTGATGGAAGATGTGATGATCGTCAATCGTTATCATTCACTTGACCATGTGATTGACCTGATGAATGAGCGAAATGATAAACTCATCGTGGCAAATAATGATGGGACCATTGCAGGAATCATTACTGAAACCAATCTGGCGTTCCTTGAGCCTGGTGCCAAACCTGGATCCGAACACAAAGATGTGAAATTTTTACGCAAGGAAGAACCTGCCGGCATAAAGTCATACCGGTACGTGATGAAGGTATCCACAATTGCTGAAGATGTGATGACCTCGCCGGTCATCACGACAGGACCCGATGTTCCGCTTGCTGATGCGGTGGAAGAGATGGAGAAAAAGCATATCAACAGCCTGGTTGTTGTTGAGAACGGTTCGATCATGGGAATCATAAAACGGGATGATATCCTTAAGGAAGTGGCGAAATGACAAAAGAAGTTTTTATCAAAGATGTAATGGTAAAACCAACAACCATTGCCAAATCTGCAAAGATCACCGAAGCCCTTGATAAAATGCTGGATGAAGGTATTGATCCCCTCATTGCAGTCAACAACAATTCTGTGGTGGGGACGGTCTCCCGCCAGGCAATAGCAGAGAAGCTGGGCAGCAGGCAGAATTCCGATCTTGCACCTACAGCGATCCACGTGGCAAGCGTGGTCGAGGAAGACTTCACGAGTGTATATCCGGATGAGAGTATCAACGTGCTCATCCCGCTGCTCCAGCGCTTTAAGATCGTTGTCGTATATGACAGCGATCATAAACTGATCGGCCAGGTGAGCGCCGGGGATCTCCTGAAAAAGTATTCCCCGGATAACGGGATAGAAAATGCAATCGAGAAGGTATTAACCATCGAAGCTGATGAGCGGGTGGTCCACCTGCGGCGCCGTATGCTCGATGATAACATAAGGCGCTTCATCGTATCCGAAAATAACAAATACACAGGGATTGTGACAGAAACGAATGTCGCTATTGCAATGCGAAAATTCCGCGAGACAATCAGGGACCAGCACCAGGATCACCGGATACGGCATCTGCTGGTGAAGGATATCATGAGTTCGCCGCTCATTTCAGTTGATCGGACTGCCGATGTTTCAGCGGTGATCGATTTGATGCTGAAAAAGAACATCAGTTCAGTCCCTGTCATGGATAATGGCAAACTGTTTGGTATCATCACGCGCCAGTCGCTGGTCAATGCGCTGTAAAATAAATTTTTCTTCTCTTTCCTCTCTTTTTCTTGACGATAATTTTCCTAAAATTACGCCGTCATTAATAGGATAACAACCCTTAGTGTCAATCATACGGCTGCCAGCTCGTGTCTGGTCCGGTGAAGTGTGAAAATTTAAGAGCGAAAAATCTTAACCATCTTTTCCTAGCTTTTCAACTCCTTCTGGTATTCGAAGTAAGAATATACTACGCTGACCACAGCAACTGCAAGTGCCGGCACGAGGATGAACCACATCGCATACTTCCCGGCCAATACCCCGGCAAAAGCAATGACGCCGGCGATCTTGAATAACTTCCCGCCGATCTCGTGGGTTTTCTTCCAGACCGTTTCACTGCTTAATGTCCAGGGTGTGCGGATACCCACAAACCAGTTCTGCTCCGCGTGACCGAGGAGGAACCCGATGTAGATGAAGAGCGTCCCGATGAGAAAGGGAAACGTGAGGTTCGGGCTGATCTGGTACCCGCTGCTCCAGAGTATAATCTGGACCTGGATCGCCAGCATGAAGAAGACAAACAGGAGAATGAACCCCTCGTACCAGTCCCTGAATTTCTCATAATTCTTTTTATACGGGTCAATGCGGGGAAGAACAGCAAGCAGGGCGACAAACCCTGTCATGATCAGGGGGATGAGACCGAGTCCCCAGATCTTCGACGTGAATCCGTCAGCCTGGCCTGCAGCGTTCCAGTGCGATACGACACGATCGGGTACTGTCGGATACATGGCGATAGTAAGAATGAAGGTGATGAGGAGCCCGGCGATTATTGCATACCTGATGAGTTTCATGCATCGCTATTGGGAATTAATTCAGTAATAAAGTAATCCCGGTTTGATGTAAGGTCTATTTTCATGTTGATGTTCGCGTCCTCAAAATACGATTGTGCCGCCGCCCCCGACAGGGCGCCCCCGCGGTGAGGGAGAATTAATAACCGTGATCACGAAACCGGATTAGCATTTTTTGAAATATGATGCAATCCCTACGTAGATAGTAAGTATTACTTGCGTCCGAATCCGTTCATTCATGGTAAGAACACATAGTAGATGTGGTAGGTCGTGTGATTTTTCCTGCCAAACACTTATTACCAGATCCTGCCCATATTATAAAGCACCATTCAT
>JBGOZZ010000067.1:0-6449 GCA_041480465.1 Methanoregula sp.
GTCGGGCGCATCAATCCCGGTGAAGAAGCGATCATGGTGCTGAACGTGGACAGCGAAGTGCCCGAAGAAGTGATGGAAGAGATCCGTTCCATGCCGGGGATATTTACCGCGACGTTTGCAAAGATCACTTCAGAGAAGATCTGATTATTTTTTTCAACCTGTCCCTGATGATGAAACAAACCTGTTATTTCTGCTTATTCTGAAAAAAACCGGGACCTTCTGACTTTTAAAAAAGTTTTATCATAAAAAAGAGGCGATCGTTTCCTCGTCGACATCCCATGATTACTCTTCGAAAATCTTTACCTGTACGGGCAGGATATCGGGACGAGTGTCGGTCATGATATTCGTATAGCTCATAACGTGTACCATATATTCCAGGTAGCCTTTTGTAAAGTTGGATAACGCCTCATTCCGCCGCCCGAGTATAAGGATATGGAACCACTGGATAAAAAGGCAGATGAATGCGAGGATCCCGTAGATCGCCGCAACAATACCGATGAGAATCCAGTAGATAATACGAATAAGCAGTTCAAGACGGCTGGCGTTTGGCTCAAAGGTAAAGAGTTGTCTGGGTGAATCTGGGGTGTCTGTCATTTTTTATCAGTTCTCCGGTAGTTCAAGGCTGGCAATAAAAGTTCTGTGCGGTATCTCCCGTCTGGGGTTTGCACGAGCCAGGGTAAACCCTGAAAAACCCGGTACACTATTTTTTAATAATAAGATGACAGATGTTATAGAGCATCAGACATGAGCGGGCTCGTGGTCTAGTTGGCTATGACGTCGCCTTGACATGGCGGAGGTCCTGAGTTCGAATCTCAGCGGGCCCATCTGACTCATTTTTTAATACATGATCTCCGGTATACGAAAGTATCCGTTGTTGCTCTCTTTTTGCAGGATTTCACCCCTCCGCTCCCTGCCGGAACGGGTACATCCGTATTCTCCGGCATAAACGAAACGTTAAACCGTGCTGACCATAACAAGGATTATCTATAAAAGAGATTGAGGATTTTATAGGAGCAGGGAATTGTTAAAGGAAAGCCCGGACGACTGGATGAAAAAGGGAAATCTCTTTTATCAGGAAAAAAAATTTTCCCAGGCCCTCGTAATGTATACTAAGGCGATTGAGAAGGACACAAATAATGCACAGGCATGGAATCTGAAAGGGCTCACCTTATGGAAGCTCAAGCGGTATGAAGTCGCCGTTGGTGCGTATAGCATGGCTGTGAAACGGGATCCCGACTCTGCCAGTGCATGGATTAACCTGGGAAATGCGTTATTTTTCCTTGACCGGTACTGGGAAGCAAGCAATTCATTTAAAAAAGCGCTGGAAATCAATCCAAAGGATGCCAATGACTGGCATGACCGGGGGGACGTCCTCCGAACGATCAACCGGTTTGAAGAGGCACTCAGAGCGTATGATGAGGCGATCAGGCTGAATCCGGACTTTTCCTTTGCATGGTATCACAAAGGGCTTGTATTAAGCCAGCTCAACCGGTTTGAAGAGGCACTCAGAGCGTATGATGAGGCGATCAGGCTGAATCCGGACTTTTCCTTTGCATGGTATCACAAGGGGCTCATATTAAGCCAGCTTAACCGGTTTGAAGAGGCACTCAGTGCGTATAATGAGGCGATTAGGCTGGACCCTGACTATGCTCCGGCCTGGAGTGACAAAGGGTTCACTTTACGACAACTCAACCGGTTTGAAGAAGCCCTCACTGCGTATGATGCCGCGACAAAACGCTATCATTTCCCTGTTTTCATGAAATAAAGCACGAAAAATCGGCAACGTTTGCAGGCTAGGAGAATATCCGGAAGAATAAGAGAATGATACGATTGATTTTCCTGGATAATCGCATTGAATGAAGTAGCGGAAAACCAAACCAGCGGTGTGTTGTAGCAGTTTTTCGGATTTTCTGGAAGATTGATCCGCTGTTGGTGGAAAAAGGACTAAACTGAGTGATGTGGGCCATCGCGGATGAGCGGCATTTCCCGGTCCTTGAAATTTTCACACCGATCCAGTACTGAAAAACTCTTTGCAATTGTACATTCGCCGTTTGACAGGCATCCATTGCAGACAGATGCGATATAGCTGATTAAATCCTCACTATACATCACTGCTGGCACGCGATACGATTCCTTACCGTCCCCACACATGAAAAGCTCCTCCCCGGTTATTCTGAGATGAATGCATGGAATCCATACATGAGCTACAGATCCCGTTACTCTGTTGGTAAATGCATATAATTACTTAATAATTAATAAAACTTTTTATTTTATTCAGAGTCCATTTTATTGATATTTCACAAAAAATTTGTATATATCTTGAGATTGGGAAGGTTTCACGACGTTTTTTGGGAAAATAAGTTTGCTGTTTGATTGTGCCCTGCTTCTGACACTTGGGGGTACAACCGTAGTGCGGGGAAAAAGATGAAGAAAAGAAACTCAATCCACGACAATATCTGGTGTCAGGAGTTACGATTCGGAGGGTAAAGCAGGGATAAGGGAACTATCCTTCAGAAATCCTTACCTTGTACCTGCCGGGGCGGTCAGGTACTTTATGATCCGTTCAATCACGAGTGGGTTTTTGGGCAGGTTAATATGGCAGTACTGGTCCGGAGCAGGAAGATGTCCCAACTGCTCACGGGGCGCCGGGATGATGTCAAGGGAAATACCCGGAAGCACGGACTCCCGGTGAGGTACGACTCCATTCCCGTCTAAGGTCGCCCGGTACCTCCCGTCATCTGCAATCTCCCATGTCTTTCCGTCAAACCAGGGAAAAAATCCGAAACTATCTTCGGGATTTGTGGTTACGATAATCCGGTAGGTGATATCTGATCGTAAACCGGCCGTGCGAAGACGGTCCATGACCGGGCTTCCGGGTCGTACATCCTGCACGAGCCGGTCTGAAGCCGGATCAAACCCCCGCGGGACAAAGATGCCGGTGAGCTTGTTGATGATCTCTTCTCCACGTTTCGGGTCGTGAAAGAGTTCTGCAAGCGCCGAGCCGTTGTTGGGCGGGCCAAGACCGATCAGCTGCCTGACGTTCTGGCTGTGCTCTGACCTGTCTGTCACTTCAAGAAGATAGCGCACGACGCAGGTCCCCATCGAATGGCTCACGATGTCGACAGGCCCGGACCAGCCGCTCTCTTCCCGTATGGTGTGGATATAATCCAAAAGAGCCGTGGATATCTCCGGCAAGGTCGAATCTCTCATTGCCGAGTGATCAAATTTCCAGTACGGGATTCCCGCTTCCTCAAGACAAACAACCAGTTTCTTCCAGATGCCGGGGTGGCTGTTCCACCCGTGCACGAGAATCACCGGGTACTGATTGCCACTCATGGCAGTATTATTTGACACCGGCAACGAAAAGTCATGCGATCCGGATATAATTCAAAAGAGCCCTGACCCGCTGACCAGGCATGGAGAGATGTTGTATAAAGAAGAGAGGATCATCCCCTGTGTCTCCGCCAGGATTTATTTCAATTTTTTGCAGAATCTCTGAACCGGTATGCACCCGCCCGCACCGTAATCTCGAACCGGGCACCTTTTCCCGGTTCACCGGTTTCCCGCATTGTCATGCCGGTGATACCAAGAATTGTCCGGGAAAGAAACAATCCAAAACCGGTGTGTTTAAAAAACCTACGATCGAATATCGCCTCTTTATATTCCGCTGGTATTCCTATTCCATTGTCCTGATAGATCACCACAAGACTGTCATCCTGGAGTTTGCAGGAGAATTCGATGGATGTAACAGTCTTCCCGTGGCGAAGTGCGTTTTCCAAGAGCGTGTAAAAAACTTTCTCAAATAAGGGATCTGCATACAGCTCAAGCTTGTCAAAGTGCACACCGAGCGACACCTGAAAAAGAGGGAGACTTGCGGCCGCCGATGCAATAACCTTCCTGATATCAAACCACTGCGGGGACTGGACCCCGATGTCCTGGTAATCTTTGGTGAACATAATCTGGGTCTGGATATTGTTGGCAGCAAGCATCTCCTTGTCGACAATTTCCTGCAATGCGGGATCAGGAAATTTCATCTTCATGATCTCGAGGTACCCGAGTACCACGGTAAGCTGGTTGAGAATATCGTGCCGTGTTATACTGTTTAACAGGTTGAGCTTATCATTCATCTGCGCAAGGACATTTGCGTGTTGCTGTAATTGGGTGGTGTAGTAGGTCATCTCATCTTCAACTGCCTTACGCTCGGATATGTCGGAAATTAAGGCAAGATAATAGAGGAGTTTTCCATCCAGATCCCTTACTACAGCCACCACGACTGAAGCCCAGATCACTTCACCATTCTTTTTTATATACCGTTTTTCTGTCGTATATTCGGAAATCTCACCGGCGCTGAGTCGTTTTACCTGGGAAATATCTTCTGCAAGGTGGTCCGGATGAGTAATATCAGTAAAGGTCTTTGTGAGCAATTCTTCCTGCGGGTACCCAACCATCCTGCAGAACGTCGGGTTGATTTTTATGAACCGGGACCTCTCGTCTGATATAGCCATACCAAGCGGTCCTTTCTCAAAAACCGTCCGGAACTCCTCCTCGCTTTTCCGTATGGCCGCTTCAGATTCTGCAAGTATCTGCTTCTCCCGATTATTACGCTCCAGCACATAGTAAAAAATCAGCACGAAAAACAGGAGCAGGAGGGTCGCTATGATCGCAGGTCCACAGGCTGCAATAATCTGAAGGTTCCAGTTCCATGCATCCACGTCTATACCAAGGAGCGCAATAACCGGGCCGGTCCCGGTATCCCCGATCGGAACAAAGCCGCTCACCCACGTGCCCCAGCGATCGGTCAGGGGCCCCTCGGTCGTCTCCTTTCCTGAAATAAAAGTATTCAGCAGGATTGCAGATGCTTCAGGATACACCTGTCCTGGTGGCGAGTAATCCTCAGACCCGGGGGGTTCGAAGTCGGCAAAGAAGAAGACCGTCCCATCCGCCCGCTGTCCCATGAGATAGACGAACCGGATCAGCGGATCGGCGGATCGTACCTTTAACAGCTCCTCCTTGAGTGCCGTGTAGTCCGGTGACAGGAGGTCAGAATCAGAGCCGGTCAACGCCAGAACATGCCCGGTACTGATACCGCTGTGCACAAGGCGGGTTTTGGTGAGCAGGTCCTCCCGCAGCTGGCTGTCCTCCCGTTGAGCGGTCCACAGGGTTAATGCAATTCCACTGGCAAGGATAACGATTATTGCGATGATCAGCCATCGGTGGTGAACCTTACCGTAACTCTCTGCCGGTCTTCTCATCGTATCGTATCAACCAGTCTTCAGCCGTATTATATTCCGATAAGAATATTATCGAGAAGCTCTTTCCCATTGATATTTGTCGTTCTGAAAGATTTATATATTACTCATTGAATCAGGTTAAACATTGGAAATCTCTACGCTCTTCTTTTTCGAAATCATTATCGTATATAAGATTCATCGCTCTATATAATCAGAAGCGAATTATTCGTTCTCTGGTCGGAGGTATTTACTCATGGCTGAAGAAAAGAAAGTTGCAGAAAAGAAAGGAATGGTAGGGGAATTTATGGATTTCCTCATGAAATACCAGGTCATCGGCCTCGCCGTCGCGTTTATTATAGGCGCAGCGGCGACAAAAATGGTGACTGCCTGTGTTACTGATATCATTATGCCGGTTATTGCTGTGCTCATCCCAGGAGGGGACTGGAGAACCCAGGTTGTTCAGGCTGGCCCGGTAAAATTGCTTGTCGGTGATTTTGTCGGCGCTATTATCGATTTTGCTATCATCGCACTGGTTGTGTTCCTTATTGTCAAGTTTATGATGAAAGAGGACGCAACAACAAAGAGATAATACTCTTTTTTCGTATTTTAGATCCATCCGGTCCGGTTTCAATTACGATTTTGCCTTGGCTGTCAATAATCCCCTCCTGATAACCAAGGGAGAAGGAATGGATAAAGTTTCAGAATCATTTCTCCGGGAATGTGCGGCTAATAGCTCACGCACACAATTCAGCGCAGCGAACGCCAAATCTTTTCGCATTCATAGATCGGTGGGTAATACCACGGGTCAATTGAGGCCTTCAGCCGGTAATAGCATCATGAGCGTTCTTTCAGAAGTTACCTTAATATTTGAAAACACCCATAAAGGAGAACATGTCAGGAAAATTGCGAGGTGAAAGACATGAAGAAAGGTTTTGCAGCAAATCTTGAGGAAGAAACGAGGAAGAACACAGATTTCCGCAGGGTATTGTATACGGGAAAATACAGCCAGCTTGTATTGATGTGCCTCAGGCCAAAGGAAGACATCGGTGAGGAAATCCATGATGACGTTGACCAGTTCTTCCGTTTCGAAGAGGGGGAAGGCGTTGTCGTGATTGATGGCGTTAAGAACATGGTGAAGGATGGCAGCGGGGTGATAGTACCGTCTGGCGCAAAACATAACGTAGTGAACACGTCGAGCACAAAAACCCTTAAACTCTA
>JBGOZZ010000068.1:0-6444 GCA_041480465.1 Methanoregula sp.
ATTAACAATCTGAACCTGAACACTCAAATGGTTGAAGGATTTATTCCTGGCCTGATCATGCCCCCCCCTTCCTCCGACTTTCGCCATTGTTGTTGGCATACTGTTCGGAATTGTGGCGTTTCTCATCCTGGACGAAAGTAAAAAGGTGCGATGAATTCTATCACGGTTGCTTCACGGGTCTACGATCCGTGCCAGGCTGATTGGGTTAAGATGACCGGTTCTGGGGTTTTCCTCATAGCAGATAAGAACCGGCGAGAGCGCCAGAGCCCATAGGGCATATTTTACTCATTTTCAGCATGCGAGACTAAAACTGGGATAGTACCGGTTTCCTTCAGATTCGTGTCTCCACGGGAAAAAGCAAAGGAGATCTCTGCCCAGGCCTTTTCAATTAACTCCCGGTAATACGGGAGGTCAAATGAATCAGCAACCCACTCCGGCATTACCTGGTATCTCCGGGAATCGGTCACGACATAGCTGATTTTCATCCCGGGGGCGACCTCGATACCCTGATTCCTGTACGCCTGAACTGCGGCGCCTTCAAGGCAGCGGTGGGCATAGGTCAGCCGGCTAATCCGGCGATGTATTACCATCAACTTCGGATCTGCTGCCGGAAGTGAGCTCACCGACTCCCGGAAAATACTCCTGACCTCTTCTCTTTTTTCTTCCAGTACGGTGATACTTGCTGCCCCGGCCATGACCCCGAGCATCCGTCCCTGCATCCCGCGGATATATGCAGGCGTATCGTGTTTCCGGGCTGCAATGCCCCGGACCTTGATCGACCCGTCAGAGAGCCTGCCGAAGTACCGGTTATAGGCGCCGGATCCGTCATTCATGGGTTCGAAGACGATCCAGTCGAAATGGTCAACTTCAGAGGACAGACCGGTCTCTTTTTCGACCCGTTCCTTGAGGGCATCTATCGGAGCTCCCTGGACCCAGAGACAATCGACGATGCCATGGAGCACACGAAAATTCATCTCTTCAGCAATATCCTTTGTCTTTAACAGGATGTCACGGGACCTGCATGTAATCCCTTCATGCACCTCGATCCTGCCGAATTTTGCGTTCTTGTAGCCGGTGTACCCGAAACAGGTGACCAGCATCCATTTCAGGATAGAGTCGATACCGGCGAACCGTGGATCGGTCTTTTTAAGTCGTTTGGTGGTGATGCGCAGGTCAAGGAGGGGTGCGAGAGCAGCAGGAAGGAACCCAGGGCGGCCTGTATGTTCGATTGTTTCCGGGGAGAGGTTGAACTGCACGATAATAGCAGGATACATTGAGGTAAAGTCCAGCTCCTCGACATTCTCATAGATCCCGGGGGATGGCTGGAACATCATCCCGCCACGGTCGGCAGTCTGCAATGAGGTGATATGGCGGACCAGTTCCGGGTCGCTCTTCCGGAATGGGACGGCAATTCCCCTCTTCAGCGCTTCGTACACTTCGTAGCTGCTGATGAGGGTGCCCGGAGTGAACCGGGATGACAGGTTGGGTGACAGGCCGGAGATCCGCGAGGCCATCAGGACGCCTTCAAGCCCCCCCTCCTGGTACACAAATGACTGCTCAGTATCTATCAGGATGCGTCCGTCCGGGATGAGTGCGGATTCCTTGTGCTCCATCTTCCCGTAACTCCAGTACGAACGGGAATCCATCTTGCGGTACTTCCCGTTCCGGGAGAACGGCATGACAAGACCGTACTTCCGTGCCATCGTAAGGATCTTCGGCATCCAGCGGTCGGCATCGGACATCAGGATCAGGTCAGGGTCGATCGATGCCACAAGCGAGAAGAGATCGGCGAGTACGGTTTTCGTCTGCCCCGTCAGTCGTACGCTTTTTTCATGAATAATTTCGACATCGGTACAGAGCGCCGAGAGGGCCGGGTCATCGTGGACCTTTATCTCGACACTGTCCAGGTCATGGGTAAATTCCGGGGAGAACCGGGAATCATCCCCTGTACACGGAGTGTTGCCGTGTTCGGCCATGAATCGCTGGTCTCTCCGGACGTCCACATTGTAGAGTTCCACATCGAACTGTGCCTGCTTCTCGATCGCCTCAGCAACGTCCCGGCCAGCATAGATCGCATATCCCGGAAGGTCCTTAAAGATCGTCCTGATAGTGCATTCTTCCGCTTTGTACTGCTCCTCCAGCACTGCAATCATTTCCTGGTGAGGGTGAGGGTCGGGGAAGTGGATAAGGAATGGCGGTGCGTAGTCATGGTGGACTTTGGTAACCGCTCCGTCCTTGGACCAGAGATCGACGCCGCCGTTCCGGTATACCGAGTCAAGGATCCACATCTTCCCTCAGGCGCGATTCGATCTGGTCCTGTCGTTTAATCGTCTCAATCAGGACTGAAAAGACTGCAGCTTCGAGGGGATCATCACAGGCAATAAATGTTTCACTCGAATGCATTTTTGCCAGTATTACCAGTTTCTCGCCATATTGCTGATCTTTTTTCTTAAGCGCCCTTGACGACCGTGCCCAGCGGTCACATACACTCTTCACTCCTTGCCGTACACTTTCAAAACTCCTTCCCATCAGAATACCTCCGTCTTTTCTGTGAATTACAGAATTACGATTAGCTTTGCATCGGATTACTCATCTGTTGAAGTGTATAATGCACAGGTTTGAATGGTGCGAAAGTGGATTTGGTAGAACTTGGTGTAACGCAACATTGATGGTTTCTGAAGAAGAGTGAAGGTTACCATGTGCGGCAGGTATTCCCTCATCTGCATTGATGATCTCGGCAAACGGTTCCGGATCTTCGACCCGACACTCGGCATCCGCTCCCACTTCAACATCGCGCCATCCCAGGTTATGCCAGTGATTGTGCGGCACGAGAAAATCGAGATGGTCATGATGCGGTGGGGGCTTATCCCGAACTGGGTGAAGGACCCGGAGAAAACGACCCACCCCATTAATGCAAAGGCGGAGACACTAGCAGAAAAACCAATGTTCTGCGACCTGCTGAAGAACAGGCGCTGCCTTGTCCCTGCAAGTGGTTTCTATGAATGGAAGAAGGAGGGAACGAGAAGAATTCCCTACTATATCCACCTGAACAACAGCCCGCTCTTTGCGATTGCCGGCCTCTATGACGTATGGCATGACGCATATAATAAGGCACACCTGACGTATACGATTGTCACCACCGGCGCAAACGAACTCGTTGAACCACTTCACGAGCGGATGCCGGCGATCCTGAAGCGGGAGGACGAGAGCCGCTGGCTTACCGGCGATGCTCCTGCACCTGATGTGATGAAAAGGATTCTCCGGTCCTACCCACCTGATGAAATGGATGCGTACCCGGTATCCTCACGGGTGAATAGTCCGGATGCCGATGATGAGCGGTTGATCCAGCCGCAGGCAACATTATTCTGAAAGGTTTTCCTGCCCTGACTGGTTGATGTTTAAAAGCAATCTTCTCTTTTCCCGAACGGGCCTACCTATCCCCTGCGGTCATTTATGCCTATTCAGATAAACGGGTTGCCGGTGACGACCGACGGGATGTCTGCCTTAAACAACGGCGAGAAATTTATTGCCGCTTGTCATGTTTATCGTTTGGTATTTGCGCGCCTGTTGGAAAAAGCGGATTAATTCCCGTATTTTCAATTCCTTTTCCTGCTGGATTTTTTATTGGGTATTTAACCTCGTTTTTTAATTCTGAACTATCAGGAACGATTTTTGCATGTTTGGGAGTATTGTGGACGGTACAGTTTTTTAAAAACTTTCAGACCCCTTATTTCAGGCCGGGTCCGACAGAAAGTACCGGACAATTTCCGGATTGGTGATAAAGTTTTATGGCAAGATTCCATCATGTTGTATCAGGAATAATCCTGCTCACACTGTTCTTCTCTGTCGGAATCGTGTGCGCAGCAGAGGGAGACACTGCCAATCTTAGCGTCTCAAAAGCTGTAAGCTCGGCCGCACCCTACAAAACAGGTCAGCCTGTAACATGGATTGTAACGCTCTCGAATACCGGACCTGCGAATGCAACTAACATTTCTTTATCTGAAAGCATTTCAGGATTTTCCGGGCAGGTGGATATGAGCGGAGTTGCAGATCAGGGCACGTATCATAACACAACAAGGATCTGGAATATCAGCAGGCTTGATAATGCCACGTCCACCCACCTTACGATAATTACCGTCTTTGATACAGAAGGGACACAAACAAATAATGTAGATATCCTTCATCTCGATCAGACGAGTCATGAAAACAGGCATGCTGCTGCAAAAGTTGTTATTAATAACGCAGGGACGGTCATACCCGATCAGCCATTATCAGTAAACCTCGCCATAAGGCCTAATACCCTGAACCTTAAAAGCAAGGGTGTATTTACGGTATTTGTCACCCTGAACGGAGGGAACTCCCTGTTCCCGTTCGATGCCCACAGCAAACCCCGCGCCGATTTTGCCAGCAGTTCACTGACCTGCAGCGGCGCTGAAATGATCAGTGCCGGCGTATCGAACAAGGACGGGGGGACCCTTATTGCAAAGTTCCACCGGCAGGACCTTGAGAATGTTACCAGCGGTACCGGAGTGCAGATTAACTGTTCAGGGACCCTTTCGGTCAACGGAAAGTCTGTCGATGTTGAGGGCAGTGATACCATCAGGGTAATCGGGGAAAAGAAGGGACTGGATAAGATCATTTCAAGACTCATGCGGTATCTGGGCCTTGAAAAGGACGATATTGCGGTCAACGAAACTGAAGACGGGAATATCACCCTTTCGTTTACCCTGGACCCTGATTCCTTTAAGAACCAAGGCCAGGTTAAAAAGGCACTCAAGACCACGGATAGTGATACTCCGGCACATGCCGGTAACGGTCAGAATGCCTCTGACAAAATCAATGGTCAAAAACAGAATACCGTGAAAAACAATGGCAGGGATAAAAACGTCCAGGAAAACAATGCCGGTAATAACGCAGACAAAGGGAATAAAAACACCAATAAGGGCGATGATGCATCAAACGGAAAGTCGAACGGGAAAAAGAATACGTGATCAGGCCACCGGGCACTTTTTTTTCCACCGGACCATAACACCCCTTATTTGTCAGAAGAGATACATGTCAACCAACGACGTATGCTGGTGAAGAGGATGATAAAAAGCAGGCAGATCATTCTTGCCGGAATAATTATTATTGCACTGCTTTCCAGTACGGGGACCGCCGTTGCACTTGGGGACAGTTCAATAACTGCACACGGTCCTGGTACCATTTCAGGTACGAGTACACCAGACAATAGCCCGATCGGTCCGGAAAGTCCCTTGTTCGGGCTGAAGGTTGCGATGGAAGACCTCGATGAAACATTTACCTTCAATGATACCCAGAGGGTAGAAAAACAGGTTGACCATGCGCAGACCAGGATCGAAGAAGTGAGCCGGGAACTGGAACTCAACCAGGCCGGATATGCAGAGAAGGCGCTGGAGATGTACTCACAGAAACTGAACCAGACAGAAATGTCTTTACCGCGTTTTCAGTCCGATGCAACCGGACTCCTCCATGTGCAGGAACTGATCGCCCGGCACCAGACACTCCTTGCCGATCTCCTGTCCCGGTACCCGGACAGGACAGGTCTTGCCAATGCGTATAACAACAACCTGGTACTCGAACAGAAGTTCGGGGAAAAGACCCGGATGAGGTTTGACCGGGTCGTTGATAAGAATGACAAGACCATCCTCAAAGCCGTAAAACTGGAACCCGGGAAACAGAACAATGCCGGCGAGAACAACACTGCATCTGCCGGGAGTACGGGGCAGGGCAGGAATGAGACCCAGGACCATGTAAAGGACAAAAAGGAGGATATGGTTAATCCGACACTCGCTCCCTCAGTCCCGACACCTGCCAATGAAAACAGGTCATCCAAAGATCTGGGAAAAAAGGACGCACCTGAAGGAGTGGTGCGATCCGGAGAAGTACATACCTTGATCTTTAACCACCTTATTTTTTTACAAAATACATGATGAGGGAAAACACAAACATTACCCATGGAATCAGAAAAAGACGGGGAAAATATTTTTTCGCTGTATATTAAAGCGAATATCCCGTCGATCGTCATCGACAATCCGGCTTCGGTAATGAAAAATATTGTCTGCCTTCTTTTAGTGTTTCACGCATTGTGCAAACCGTTGACACAGCCTGTAAAGCCGGGGGGGGAATATCGGGACCGAGAATGACTTCGAGACTATATTTGCGCCCTACTCAAGTGCTAGAGAAAACGTGACAAAAAAGAGAGTTATGCCGGTAACTATGGGATCTGTCGTGAATCCCTGGAACTTTTTTAAAAATACCATAATCTTTTAATGTTCCGCCCGATCGGCCGCCTGCAGCAGTCCTAAGTCCTTCATCGCTTTCTCCTCGTCCTGGTGTGCGATGAACAGAATGATTTTTGGTTCAGGTCCGGTTTTCTGTACTAAATACGAAACATCAAATTCAATCAAGGTAGTGCCTGTCTTA
>JBGOZZ010000069.1:0-6414 GCA_041480465.1 Methanoregula sp.
AGCCTCTGGAACGCCGAGCTGGTCGTTCATCATACTGGATATATCAGCATTCGTCTCGTTATGCCAGGTTTCAAGCATCTGGAGATCCACTTGTGGATATTTATCGGAAAGATTCTGGATGAACGGCATCACGTTATGACAATGAGGGCACTCTTCACCATAGAAAAAAAAGACCGTGACTTTGCCGGCGTCTGAAACCTCATTCCCTGAGGTTGCAGGTGGCACTGATTTCATGAGTGGGATGATAAAAATAGCTGCGCCACCGATTATTACGATGATTAATACCGCAACAACAATTTTTATTGTTTTATCCATCCCGGTAAACTCCTGTACTTTTTTATAGATTATTCATTTAATAAAATACCTAAGGTACACTTTTTAAAAAATTATTTCCGGGAGATCATTGTCCCTACCCCGTCACGGGTAAAAAGTTCAAGGATCAGGTTGTGTTCCACATTCCCGTTAATGATGTGAGCATAGCAGACATTGTTTTCTACAGCCTTTATCACGGAATTCACTTTCGGGATCATACCCTCACCAATTGCCCCGGATTTCTGCAGTTCGTTGGCTTCATTGACAGTAAGTTTCCGGAATACCTTGGTCCGCCCTCTGTCCATTACTCCGTCCACATCTGTCATATTGATGAGTTTGTAGGCCTTGAGTGCAACCGCAATTTCCCCTGCTGCCGTGTCTGCATTGATGTTTAAGCTGCTACCGGACCGATCGATTGCGATAGGAGATATTACAGGAATGTAATTTTTTTCGAGGAGTGTGTTTAAGATCGCGGGATCGATCCATTCAATCTCCCCAACATGGCCAAGATCCACTTCTTTCTGGATGCCCCCGACATCGACTCTCTGGAGATCCATTTTTTTTGCGATGATCAGGTTCCCATCACTCCCGGAAAGACCGACCCCCCGTGCACCACATTTTGCAATCAGGGAAACGATTCCTTTGTTGATCTTACCGACAAGGACCATCTGGGCAATCTCGAGTGTTTCCTGGTCCGTGACCCTCAGGCCACAGACAAAGACAGACTCCTTACCCATCGCCTTCATCTTCTCGCTGATCTCCGGCCCACCTCCATGCACCAGAACAACGCGAATTCCTACATAATGCAGAAGAACTGCGTCACGGATTGCATTTTCAAGGACAACCGGATCGACCATTGCGTGTCCTCCAAGCTTGATTACGATGGTCTTCCCATGGAACTGCTGGATATAGGGAAGAGCTTCCATCAGGACATCTTCGCGTTTCATCATGTGGTGTACCTCCCGTTGATCTCGACATAGCGCTCTGTAAGATCGCACCCCCAGGCCGTTGCTTCTTCTTTACCGGCACCAAGATCGAGGATAAAGATAACTTTCTTACCGTGCATTGCCTCTTTTGCCTTCTTCAGATCTGCGATAATCGCCCCGGAACTGACAAGGGGATACCTCGAATTTTCGTCACTTATCCAGAGGGAGACCGCATTTGGATCGAAATCAACACCAGCACGCCCGGCAGCTGCAATCACTCTTCCCCAGTTTGGATCTTCTCCATACACAGCAGTTTTTACCAGAGGGGATTCGATAATTGTGCGGGCGACTTTTGCAGCCGCTTCTTCCTTTTGTGCCCCTTTAACCGTTACCTCAATTAATTTTGTCGCACCTTCACCATCTGTCGCAATCTGCCGGGCAAGCGAACGGCAGCACTCCTCAAGAGCAGGATAGAACTCCGCTGGGTTTATCTTTCCTGCTTCTCCCGTTGCTGTGCAAAGCGCGATATCGTTCGTGCTCATATCCCCGTCAACAACAACACGGTTGAATGTCCGTCTGGTAGCCTGTTTGAGTGCTCTTAACAGGGGTTTTGCGCCCATATCCGCATCAGTATAGATAAATGCAAGCATTGTTCCCATGTTCGGCGCTATCATACCGCTTCCCTTGGTTATTCCCCCAACGGTGAACGTTTCCTTTTGTACAAGTGCGTGTTTAGGAAACGTATCGGTCGTCATAATAGCCTGTGCTGTGAGAGTTTCAGCTTCCGGAGTTCGATCGATCTTTGGTGCTATTTCGTCACACTGGCGGTGAATAAGCGGGAGATCGAGATATCGTCCGATAACGCCAGTACTGGCTACACCAACCAGCTCCGGTTCAACATTCAGTGCAGAACCGGCAAACTCCGTCATCGCAACGGTTTCTGCATATCCTCTTTTTCCGGTATATGCATTGGCACACCCGCTGTTCGCAATGACCGCTTCCAGTGTCCCCTTT
The DNA here is from genome assembly GCA_041480465.1 of Methanoregula sp. Taxonomy (GTDB): domain Archaea; phylum Halobacteriota; class Methanomicrobia; order Methanomicrobiales; family Methanospirillaceae; genus Methanoregula. Next base: position 2,253 of record JBGOZZ010000069.1, read on the forward strand.
TTGATCTGTTTGCGCATCAGTTCGATGGGGGCTGCTTTAACGAGATTTTCAGTGAATACACCTGCTGCCGTTCCGCTTGCCCTGATAAGTGCCAGGCCGAACTTCCCTTCTTTCATCCCGTAAGTCCTGACACCCTTCACTGCACAGATACTCCGAAACGTCATTTCAGGTATCAGCTCCCTCTTTGACTGGATGTGATGATCCTACTGCATGGATGATATCCGCCCTCGTCAGAATCCCGACCAGTTTTTTCTTGCGCATCACCGGCAAACGCGCAATACCTTCCCTGAGCATCAGCGCGGCAGCTGATTCGATATCCATTTCCTCGGTTGCGGTGATTACACGGTGCGTCATTACCTTTTTTGCCTTCATATCACCGATGTTCCGAAGTGCATGCTTTGTCTTTTCCCAGTTGATATATTCCCGGATAGGGATCTCGATAATCTCAAAGGGGGATGGCAACCAGAGGTCATCAGAGATCCTTTCGGTTTCAAGGAGTGATATGAGATCTGATTCTGTAAGTATCCCTACGAGTTCGGTCCCTTCCATAACCGGGAGCCCGCCAATATGATGCTTCTTCATCAGGCCTACTGCCTCACGGAGGGAAGTTTCAGTAGTGCACACAACAGGATCTTTTGTCATTGCGTTTTTAACCAGCATTGTTATTCACCTACGGTAACATACCCGCTCCGACGAGCCCGTCTTGTTCCTTAAAACCACACATAAGGTTCATATTCTGAATTGCCTGGCCACTTGCCCCTTTGACAAGATTGTCGATCGCAGAAACCGCCACGACACGCAATCCTTCGCTCTCGACCATGATATCACAGAAATTGCTTCCGCGGACAGCAGCAAGTGAAGGCTTCTGGTACCGGATAAAATACTCGTTTTTGTAGAAATCATTGTAGATTTTCTCAACATCTTTCTGCTGCATGGGCTCATTGAGGAGGATGTGTGCGGTAGTAAGAATGCCGCGGTTGACCGGAACGAGATGCGGAGTGAAATAACATTTCGCTTTTGAACCGAGCCGGGAAAGCTCCTGTTTCATTTCAGCGAGATGGCGATGTGATGTCCACTTGTAGGGTCCGATATTATCTCCTACATTGGGATAGTGCGTGGTCGCGGAGGGGTTGTCACCCGCACCGCTCACCCCGGTCTTTGAGTCAAATATTACCGTATGAGCATATTTTGCCAGGGGTGCTGCTGCCAGGGTTGCCCCGGTTGGGAAACATCCGGGGTTTGCAACGAACTTTACATTAATGCACTCCTTCCGATGAAGTTCCGGTATACCGTAGGGCGCGGCGAAATAATCAGAATGTGTAACCCCGTACACTTTCTCATAAATCTCTTTGGGAAGCCGGTAATCGGCGCTGAGATCTACAACCTTTATTCCTCTCGATAAGAGTTTTCCTGCATGAATCATTGCAGCGGTATGAGGAACTGCAAGGAATGCAACATCTGCATCAATAGCATCGGTATTCAGGTTTTCAAATTTAAGATCAGTAAAACCCTTAAGGTGGGGATGTGTCTGATCAAGGGATGTTCCTGCTAGTTTTCGGGACGTGGCACAGGTGACCTCTGCGGTCGAGTGGTGAACGAGGAGGCGAATCAGCTCGCCACCGGCATAACCGGAAGCCCCGATAATCGCAATTTTCATAAAAGAATATCCGGTTGTAAAAATTTAATGGTTTTTAACCCGTCTGTTTTTAAAATCGCATAAAATGCAGAAATAGACAAAATATAAAAAAACCGTTCCTCATTTGACAGGAGTTTGGGATATACATGACATCACGCATTCTGCTCATCATTTTTTGGGGATGGGCATGATCTCATCAGTTATAAAAAATTTACATTTGTCCGAGTTTATGCTGATAAAGTGAATGTAACCGTTGCCCAAGCAATTCAATCCGCTGCCGATCTTCAAGTCCATCCAGTAAATCTGAAGGTAGTGCATCGATTCCCCGGGCGGCACCGAGATATGCACCACAAATAAGACCGATGGTATCCGTATTTCCACCAGCATGTGCAGCTACGGTGAGGAGATCGGATGGATGAGAATATCTTCGTATAAGGAAAATGGCGATGGGGAGCGTCTGGAAGACAGACACGTCATTTCCAATTTTCAATACTGCAGTTTCGATATCCATACCATCTTTTTCAAGAACAAGTGCGTTTCTTATTTTTCCGCCAAGTACCTCATCTTCATCCTGTGCCTTCTCAAGTGTTTTTTGAAGGGGGTCGGGTGTGTCATGGAGAGTATGATAAATAAGAGACGCAAACGTTGATACTGCGGCATGCGCTGCCGGATGGGTATGAGTTACATTGCAGGCACGCACCGCCCGTTCGCTACCCTCATTTATATCGGGAAACGTCAACCCGAACGGGATCGCAATCGGAAGGCATCCTGAAGTTGTTGATTTGACTCCTTTCCTGGGAATATTTTTTTTAACATTATCCTCGCATACCGCTGAAACCGTTCCGTCCGGAAAGCGGAGATTTCCCTTATCGTAGAGCTCATGGAGTGCAGATGAATACCGTTCCTCATTGTATTTACCATCGGCGATGAGTGTAGCAACAAGAATCATCAGTTGGGTGTCATCAGTATATTGCCCGGGATTCAGACCTTCGTTCGGATGCCCCTTATACGGGCGTCTGTACCCATATTTCATCTTGTTCAGGTTTGGAGCAGTGCTTTCGTTGGGCATACCAAGCGCATCACCAATTGCTGCACCAAGCAGGCACCCTTTAAATTTTTTCAGCATCAATTCTATATTGAAAAATCCGGATAGATAATCCTTGTTATAACCTTCGTATTTTTAACAAAAACCCGGAATTAAAAGGTATTTACAAATTTTTCCGGAGAATTTATTCCTGCATAACAGATGAATAATAGTAAGATCATTCCTTTTGCATAAATTTTTTTTACCAAATTTTTAAATACAATGTTTAACATGATTAATAATGTAAAATAGGTGGGAACGTGACCGAGAATTTTAATGTCAAACTCGTCGAGGATGTGAAATATTACACACCCGACCCACAGTATAAAAAAAATGCATGGATGGGAGACTACCAGAAAGCCTACAAAAAATTTCTCGCAGATCCGGATGCGTTCTGGAGCAAAATTGCAGGCGAGCTCGACTGGATCCGGCCTTGGGATGCAGTCCTGGAATGGAATTACCCGTATGCAAAGTGGTTCACCAACGCACAGCTCAACATTACGGCCAACTGTCTTGACCGCCATGTCGATGATCATCGGCGCAACAAGGTCGCCCTCATCTGGCGTGGGGAGGGCTGTACGGAACGTATTTTCACGTACCAGAAACTCCTGTCCCACGTGATGCGCTTTGCGAATGCATTAAAGAAAATCGGGGTGAAAAAAGGCGATCGTGTCTGTATATACATGCCGCTTGTACCGGAACAGGTGATTGCAATGCTTGCCTGTGCACGGATCGGTGCAACACACAGTGTGGTATTCGCGGGATTTGCCGCAGCAGCATTAAACCTGCGGATTCAGGATGCTGAGGCAAAGGTTGTAATAACCGCAGATATTGCTGTCCGTCGCGGAAAGGCAATCCAGCTGAAAGCAATTGTCGATGAAGCTCTGATTAATGCCCCCACGGTAGAGCATATCATTGTGCTCCGGAGAAAAGAACCGTCAGTTGATCTCCACCCGACTCGCGAGCTGGATTTCTATGAAATGATGGGAGGGGTTTCCGATGAATGCCCGCCCGAAGTCATGGATGCAGAGGATCCGCTCTTCATATTATACACGAGCGGGTCAACGGGAAAGCCAAAAGGAGTGGTGCATACCTGTGGCGGGTACATGGTCGGGACACATTACACGAGCAAATATGTCTTTGATATCAAGGACAATGATATTTTCTGGTGTACTGCCGATCCGGGCTGGGTCACCGGACACAGTTATATCATCTACGGACCGCTTGCTGTCGGCGCCACCGTTTTTATTACTGAACTGACCCCGGATTATCCGGATGCAGGAAGCTGGTGGAATCTCATTGAGGAGCAGAAAATCACGATCTTGTATACGGCCCCGACCGCCATCCGTACGTTCATGAAGGTGGGGGAGAGCTGGCCCAACAAGTACAACCTGAGCTCCCTGCGGATTATCGGGTCAGTTGGTGAACCCCTTAATCCTGAG
>JBGOZZ010000070.1:0-6365 GCA_041480465.1 Methanoregula sp.
ATTGTCGAACGGAACCTTAAGGATCCGGACGCAATGGAACGTGAGCTGAAGAAATATGTATCGGCCATGAAAAAAGCAATTATCAGGGATCATCCGGCATAACAATCTCTTCAGGAAGATACGTTTTTGAGTATTTCACGAGCTGAGAGAGATGCGCATTTTTTAGCAATACGGGTTCAGGATTGCCGTTTCTGGAGTGACGGCGGTATAATTCCTTTCTGTTATTTGACAATACCACCGTAGTATCCGTGCGTTTTGAGAATGGTGACAACAGCGTCTGCCCATGCTGAATCATTCACGTGGGATCCGTGTATATGAGATTCAGTATCCGGGTGCATATGCCTGTGCGTGAGATGAAAAGGGCTGCGGGAAGCGGGAGGAGGGAGATGGGCAACCTTTTCCTTCCAGAGTTTTGCCAGGTTCTCATCAGCGGTCTTTAATTCATTACGCCCGATTACCCTGCCACACAATTGTCGTTGAGCGTTATAGATCACCATCCGGTAACACTGGAATTCGCGGCAGATGAGGGGACGTGCAGGATAAATTGCACAGGTGAAACCATCACCTTGGCGGTCCTTCTGAAGAAAAATACATTTTTTCCGGTTTTTTTCGTCCCCGCTTTCTCCTCGCAGTTCATATTCTTCAGCAAGTGCATCAGCGTATTCCGGTTCTACATGGACTAAAAAAAGCTCATGGGTGATGCCAAACCTGCAGTAATAATCACGGTTGCTGAGTTGCCGCTCGACCGTAATAAATTCCCCAAAACTCCTGCAGCATTTCCCGCACCTGTCACATTCAAACTTCACCATATAACCTAATTCCTCTGAGGGAGATCTGGCGATAAAACATAAGGTATTTTGCCTCCTCCTTAGTAATAGCAGGATACTGAACAGATTCAGGTAAAGAAGGTTTATCTGCCAATGAGCATGGGATCACCTTTGGTAATTCGTGTATTCTCGAAAGCGGTCCTCTGCAAAAAAATACCCGTGATATTCAGGGATTTCCGGAACAGCGAACATGAACGATAAAATACGGGTTCTTTTTATCTGCACGGCAAATGCTGCCCGTTCCCAGATGGCAGAAGGACTCCTGCGAGCGAAATACGGCTCCCGTTTTGACGTATTCAGCGCCGGGACCCGCCAGTCCCGTGTAAGTGCCCGCGCAATCCAGGTCATGAATGAGATAGGGATCGATATCTCGCATCACCGCTCAAAAACTCTTGATGAAATCTCCGGCATGACGTTTGATCTTGCTGTCACTCTCTGTGATCGTGCCCACCAGGTTTGTCCCGTTGTCACCAGTGCAAAAGAGACCATCCACCACGGGTTTCCCGATCCCCACCTTACTCCGGGCAGTGAGGAGGAAATCCTCAACGGTTACCGGAACGTGCGGAACATGATTGCAGCATGGATTGATATGACATTTGGGACAGATACACAGCAATAACTGCGTGCTTTTTGCCAGCAAGAAGGTTGATAGCGGGGTATCGCGTTCATTGAACTAACAGGGGTATTATGTATGCCGGGGATTAAAGAAAAGAAGGATGTCTATACTGAGTCCCTCGAACTCCACGAAAAGTACCGGGGAAAAATAGAAATTCATTCCAAAGTGCCTATCAGGAACCGGAGAGATCTGTCCCTTGCGTACACACCTGGCGTGGGAGCGGTATGCAAAGAGATACACCGGGACAAAAACCTCGCCTACAAATATACCCTCAAGGCAAACACAATAGCTATCGTAACTGATGGATCGAGAGTGCTTTCGCTGGGAAATATCGGGGGGTATGCCGCATTACCTGTTATGGAGGGGAAAGCACTCCTGTTCAAAAAACTTGCCGGAATCGACGCTTTTCCCATCTGTTTTGAGAGTTTTCATACGGAATTTGTTGATGAAGTGAAAAACATTGCCCCGGTATTCGGTGGAATTGCTCTCGAAGACATCGCTGCCCCAAAGTGCTTTGAACTTGAAGATGCACTGCAGGGCATAGGAATTCCCGTGATGCACGATGACCAGCACGGGACCGCGGTGGTGGTACTTGCTGCATTGCTCAATGCGTGCAGGGTAACAAAAAAACGATTTGAAGACCTGAACATCGTAGTATGCGGAGCAGGCGCAGCCGGGTTTGCCATCACCCGCATCCTCAGCTGCATAGGGTATGATCCCAACCTCTGCAGCCGGGTAAACAACATCATAGTGTGTGATACAAAGGGGATTATCCACCGCCAACGTGATGGTCTGTACGCGAACAAGTATAAGTTCATCATTGCTGAGGAGACGAACAGGGATGGGAGGACCGGCACCCTCGCTGATTCGTTAGAGGGCGCCGATGTCTGTATCGGGGTTTCAGTCCCGGCAATCATTACCCCGGCAATGGTCCGATCCATGAACAAAGATCCCATTGTCTTTGCACTTGCTCATCCCATGCCGGAGATCCTTCCCAATGACGCCAGGATGGCAGGGGCTGCAATTGTAGGAACCGGACGAAATGATTATCCTAATCAGATCAATTATGCCCTCGCATTTCCTGGGATATTCCGGGGTGCTCTTGATGTGTGTGCAACACGGATCTCGGATGAAATGAAGGTCGCCGCTGCACACGCACTTGCCGATTTTGTTAAACGGCCCCGGAAGGATCGGATTCTGCCGCAGGTTCTTAACCCGAACGTCATGAAATCCGTAGCCCGCGCAGTGAGTGCGGCCGCAGTTACCAGCGGTTGTGCACGCAAAATATAGTGACTGCCCGGTTCAGGTTATTTAAAAAAATGCGATTTTTTTTTTAGAATTCCGGTGTTCTCAGCACCTGGCACACGTTCGTCATCAACGCATGATGCCACTCGACATGATCCATGTGAGCGGCGCTCCGCTCAGCCATGGGCATCGGTGTCCATTCTGTTCCACAATCGGTTTGCCAGAGTATCAGCCCTTCCGCAGGGGCGGGCTGGAGAGCCCTTTTTACTTCGCCTTCCAGCAGCGATATGATAAAAGTTTCATCCATCTCGCCTTCGCCAACCAAAAGGAGAGCCGCGGCCATACACCGGACCTGGTGCCACAAAAAACTCTCAGCTGATACTTCAAGATATACATAGCCTCCTCGTTGCCCGATACTGATCCCAAGGATATTTCTCCAGGGATTTTTATCCCTGACGCGGGCAAAATTCGTGAAATTGTGGCGGCCAATAAAATACCGGGCAGCCCGATCCATCGACGCTCTATCACGGGGAGATGTGGAGAAATAGTACCGGTACGTCCTGGACTTTGCATCATATCGCGGGTGAAACTCCGGGGGCATTTCTGCGTAACCGGTACACCAGCAGTCCGGGGGGAGCTGGAGGTTCAGTGTCTGGATGGCACGATCCGGGAATTCTGTAGTAAATGCAACAACCTGTCCGCGTGCATGGACACCGCGATCAGTTCTTCCTGCACAAAGAAATCCGGCATCCCGCCAATCGGAAAAAAGGCTCAGTCGCTGGCAGGCTGCCACAAAATCTCCTTCTACGGTTCGGTGTGCTGCCTGCATCTGCGAGCCAAAAAATCTGCTGCCCAGATAGGATACCCGGAACGCCAGTCTCATCGGAGCTGCACGCGCCGCGTGAACCGTTTGATCTTTCTCCATGTACTATTCAGCGACTGGTGAGTGTAGGTTCGCAATGGGGTCTGCCTGCCGCCGCAGGATACTTTTCCTGCCTGGATAGCTCCCAGGATCGAACTGATGTCACGCTCGGCATCGATGAAAGTCCTGCCGAAACCGACAAATCGTGCGTGGTGCGCATCACTTCCTGCTACACAGGGTTTACCCATCCTCTTTGCGATGCGTGCAGCTTTACGGTTTGCTGAACCAACAATATACCTGCTGTTGAACGTTTCGACGGCATCAACTGCAGCCATACCAACTTTCTTCCTGCGTGCAACGCCATGCCGCCAGACATGGTACGGGTGAGGGAGGATCAGGAGTGCTCCCATTTTTCGTGCGATCTCGACCGTATCAAGGACATCAAGCCCGGCCGGAATCAGCTCGGTCACTCCAAGAACCAGGAGGTGCCCCTGCTTTGTGGATACTTCGATACCCGGAATTACCAGAACAGACGTATTGCACAAAAGTGCTTTTTTTGCGCCATCAATCGAATCATGGTCGGTAATAGCGATTACGTCAAGGCCGACCTCTTCTGCTCTTTTAAGGATCTCTTCAACACTGCTCTCCCCGTCTTTCGAAAAATTGGTATGCACGTGCAAATCGCAGCTCAGCATCTGATCATAGTGTTTTTATCTCTCTGGTATTAAGGGAACTTATGCGCATCCTCCTGCCTACGGGTGCTGCAACCGAAGAAATGGTAAAATGTGCGGCAGCAGATTATGACGCTGAGGTTGTAGTTACCGGAGAGATTGCATCATTTCTCACACCTCACGTGCTCCATATGCTGATCAAAAAGGGGCAATACGATATGGTAATTGTCTCTGGCATGTGCACGGCGTCATTTGAGCAGGTTGAACGCGAGACCGGCGTCCCTGTATACAGGGGTCCACGGCATGCAGCGGATCTTGTCCTGATCCTTCCTGCACTTGACAGCATTACCCTTTCGCGTACAATCCCTGCAGATGATTTCCTTACAAGAGAAAAGGCAAAAGACGCTTTTAAACAAACCAAGAAACAGGAACGCAATGCCGGATTCGATTTTATGATCCGGAATACCAAGATCGGTGGTGGCTCTCGGATCAAGGTACTTGCAGAAGTGATGGATGCCCACCGGTGTGATAATATCCGAAGTGTCGTTGAACACTATATCAGTTCAGGAGCCGATATTGTTGACCTTGGATTTGGCTTCGATGCAACGCCGGATGATGTGTCAAGAGTCTTCTCCCGGCTGGAGGATATCGATCACCCGCTCGCAGTTGATTCCCAGAACCCGGATCTTATCCGTGCTGCCCTGGTCAGGGCTGATATTGTACTCAGCCTGCATGAGACCAATATTCCAGAAGCAGGTGCATGGGTAGCTGATGCAGGTGCAGCGGCAGTCATTGTGCCGGGAAACAGCACTCTCGAAAAGAACCTTGCGTTGGCAAAGCGTGCAGGTATCGAATGTCTCATCGCAGATCCCCTGCTCCAGCCGGTCGGCTCCGGCCTTATCACGTCACTGGAAAATTTCAAAGATATGGGGTATCCCCTCTTTTTTGGTGCGGGAAACGTCGCAGAGCTCATTGACGCAGACTCGGTTGGCGTCAATGCATTACTTGCCGGCATGGCATACGAAACAGGGGCTTCCATAATCTTTACCAGCGAGCATTCGGACAAGACCCGTGGATCGATCCAGGAGATGCGACGGGCGACAGAGATGATGTCGCTCTGCAGCGACCGTCCTTACCCAAAAGATCTCGGCATTGACCTGCTTGTACTCAAGGAAAAACGACGCCGCCGGGAACCTCCGCTTGAGTACGATTCAATAACTCCGGCAAAAAAAATGCCCGGAGGGATTACCTATGACCCGAAAGGTAACTTCCGGATCGGTATTGAAGGGGACCGGATCGTTGCGGTAATCCATGGGAAAGCGGTTCAGGGAAAGCACTGGGAGGATGTGTTGTATACAATCCTTTCACACGGGCAAGTTTCGCTGCTTGATCATGCAGCTTACCTGGGGAAAGAATTATACAAAGCTGAGCTGGCAATCAGGTTCGGAAGAAGTTTTGAACAGGACGGGGAGTTCTGAACCGGATCCCGGTTGGGGAATACAGGAAAAAATAATGCTGAAAAATCTCTGTAAAACGAGGATTGCATTTTTTTTACAGGCCTGCTTCATCAACTCTTTTATTCCATCACCCCTTAGTTCTATACATGGCTGTTCAGGTACGTGCATCCCATATCCTTGTAAAGACAGAAGAAGAGGCAAACAAGATACTCAAACGGATTAATGACGGTGAAGATTTCACTGCAGTGGCAAAGCGCTTCTCATCCTGCCCGTCACGGAAGAACGGGGGTGACCTTGGCTGGTTCGGAAAAGGTCAGATGGTTCCGGAGTTCGAGAAAGTTGCATTTGAAAATGAGGCGGGGAAAGTAATCGGTCCCGTCAAGACACAGTTCGGTTACCATATTATAAAAGTGACAGCCAGGAAATAGTTGAAGAACCAGCCGGTTTTCTGAACTCCACCTCAACAGAAAGAATGGTGCAGGTATACAAGAACAGGAAATTGAAGCATGAATATTCGCGGCATCAGACAAGAGCTCCTCTCGCTTCTCCTCGAGCTGGGGCGTGACAGTCATCCCAACGAGTTTGTAGCACTGCTCCGCGAACGGGATGGCATTATTGAGGAACTGAATATGCTTCCCGGCACGATAACGGGAGAAGATTCGGCGTCGCTCTTCTTTGATATGATGC
>JBGOZZ010000071.1:0-6293 GCA_041480465.1 Methanoregula sp.
AACGACCCCCACCATCGCTGTTGACATCCACGCGGGATACCTGGATAATATTGCCGGAGTGCTTGCGACACTTGAAGCGGCATACGAGGCCGGCTGGATATCCCATGACGAACTCATCCGTCAGCAGTTCCTGATGGAAAAGGCCAATGAAGTCGAGCGTCTGCGAGGTGCAGCCAGCCAGCCATACATCGAACCCTCACGGGGGGACCTGAAACATATCGCTGCACGCCGCCTGATCGAACTTGCGCGGAGCGGGAAAAAAGGGGTCGCAATCCTGAACGCAAAGAAGGAAACGGCTTATATGTTTGCTGATGAACTGATCGCTCTTCATGACACCTGCCCGGATGCAGATATCACGTATTTTGCCAACCTTGATCAGCGGGGACTGCCAAAGACCCGTCTGGACGCAGAACGGATCTTAAAAGAGATGAGAGCCCGCGATCTTGAGGTCGAAGTGATCGGTGCGCTTGACGAGTACGGGGCAAATGGTGATCTGCTCGGCAGAAAGCTGATGGAAACAGCGCCCGCATTTGCCCTCATTTGCGGCGTCCCGCATGCAATTCCTCCGGAATATACGCAGGGTATTGAATGCTTCTCGGTGACAAACGGTCCCCGCCAGGTAGGTCCACTCCGTCAGATCGGGCACCAGCACGTGATCGTAGAGATCGACCTCCATCCCAAGACGCTCGGCGTGCGGGATATTGTGGGGAGTGAATTCGGAGCCGTCATGCGGAGCATCTGAATGAAACAGATCCTCATCACCGGCGATCGATCGGGCAGTGGAAAGACGAGCATCACGCTCGCACTGACCGCACTTCTTGCAAAAAACAACCGGGTACAAACATTTAAGGTAGGGATGGACTATATCGATCCCTCGTACCTGTCTGCAGCCTCCGGGCGACCCTGCCGGAACCTCGACACCTTCACGCTTTCTGAACATCAGATACGGGACATTGTTCATTTTGGCTGTCGCGACGCAGATATCGCGCTGGTCGAGGGTGTCCGCGGGCTCTATGAAGGGGCAGACGCCCTTACCGATACTGGCAGCACCGCATCGATAGCAAAAATTCTTGATATTCCGGTGGTTCTTGTTGTATCTGCCCAGAGTATCACCCGGAGCGCGGCTGCACTGGTGAAGGGTTTCCAGGCATTCGACCAGGATGTGCATATCGCCGCTGTCATTCTCAACAATGTAAAAGGTGGATCGCACCGGGCAAAGGCTGTCGCTGCCATCGAACATTATTGTGATATACCTGTTATCGGGGCGATACCCCGTATGGAAGAGATGCAGCTTGCCATGCGGCATCTCGGGCTCGTACCGTTCCGGGAAGGTACCGGGCGGGGCGACTTTGATGCACGTATCGCAACTATCACGGAGATGATCGGGAAGTTTGTGGATATCAGGCAGTTCAGGTCAATCATGAAGGACGTATCATCATCTCCCGATTATACAACGCTTTTTGACATTCCTGTGGACCGGGATGTAAGGATTGGTGTTGCGCTCGACGAGGCATTCAATTTTTATTATGCCGATCTTTTCGATATTCTTCATGCAGTAGGTGCAGACTATATTCCGTTCAGTCCCGTAAATGACCGGCTCCCGGATGCAGACGGTTACATCATCGGGGGAGGTTATCCGGAACTCTTCGTTAAAGAGCTGGAATCAAACGACCGGATGCGGGAAGCACTTCGGGAAGTATCGCAGAATGGTTTACCAATATACGGTGAATGCGGCGGTCTTATGTATCTCACTGATCGTATGACCTTAATGAAAGGCTGGCACGACTCACAAAAAGATCAGAACTACGAAATGTGCAGGGTGTTTTCCGGAGAGACTCGCATGCCATCCCGTCGCGTGGTCAGCTATGTTGAAGGTGTGAGCTTCAATGATTCCCCTCTTGGTGCTGCCCCCTTCAGGGGTCATGAATTTCATTATTCTGAAGTTGTGCTTGCCCGGGATACGCGCTATGCATACCAGCTCTCCCGCGGGGTCGGCATTCACGAAAACCTTGATGGCGCTGTCGTACACAATACGCTTGGCAGTTACACCCACCTGCACCCGGTGGCAAGTGAGGGAATGTTCCGCCATTTCGTTGGATTATGCCGGAAAAACGCGTGAATTTCATACTTGTGAATGCCGTGTAAAAAATACAAGGAGATACAAAAGAAAAAACTACAAAACCCATTACACCCCATGAAAAACTATGATCATTTACATTGATGGGAAGTATGTTCCGGACGACCAGGCAAAGATCTCGGTTTTCGATCACGGTTTTCTGTATGGTGATGGCGTGTTTGAAGGGATCCGGGCTTATAACGGTAAAATTTTCCGGTTAAAAGAGCACCTTGACCGCCTGTATGATTCGGCAAAAACAATCGACCTGAAGCCTCTGCTCACAAAAGAAGAGATGACCGAAGTTATCTGCGAAGTGCTTCGCAGGAATAAACTGACCAATGCGTACATCCGCCCTGTCATCAGCCGCGGGGTGGGGGATCTTGGTCTTGATCCACGGAAATGCCCCAAATCATCTGTCATCGTTATCGCAACAAGCTGGGGCGCCATGTATGGTGACCTGTATGACAAGGGACTGCGGGCAATTACGGTTTCAGTCAGACGGAATTCTGCAGATGCACTCCCGCCGAACGTAAAAAGCCTGAACTATCTCAATAACATCCTGGCAAAGATCGAGGCAAACTACAAGGGTGGTGATGAAGCCATCTTCTTTGACACGAATGGCTATATTTCTGAGGGGTCTGGTGACAATCTTTATATGGTGAAAAACGGTGAGATTCTCACACCCCATACGCTCAACAATCTGAGGGGAATTACCCGTATGGTCCTTCTGGAAATTGCCAAATCACTCGGTATCACCGTCAAAGAACAGAATCTCGGGTATTTCGATCTCTATTCAGCGGATGAGGTTATCTGTACAGGTACAGCTGCAGAAGTCGCGCCGATCACCTGGGTGGATGGGCGTACTATCGGAACCGGCAAGCCCGGGCCGGTTACCCGCCAGCTGATGGCCGCATTCAAGACAGTGACCGAGACCGAAGGCCATCCCATCAATAAAAAATAACATTTTTTAAAAAAAAGAGAGTTTTCAGGTAGCGCCAAAAAGAGTCAACACTACATGTTTTTCGCCTAATCCATAACCTATTTATGAGGTGCCGAGAAACTACATAGAGCAACGCGCTGCTATAGTGTAGTCCGGCCAATCATGCGGGCCTTTCACGCCCGCGACTGGGGTTCGAATCCCCATAGCAGCACTTCAACACTCATGGTTCTATTCTCTAAACCTTAACCTGATAGTAACGGCTTAGGTTTGAAGTAATCCATTATATCCAATGCGGATGATGGATACCAACTTCCGGATAAACCTTACGTATAAAGGTGATCTGGATAACCAGGCATATTTCGATATGGCGATCCATACCTCACAACAGGTACCGGATATTCTTCTCGAACAACTGCTTCCACCTGAGATACATGCACGATCCATATGAATTGTCTGTGAACCTTGTGCTATATCTGCGGAGAAGGCTCAATCTGTCAAACACAAAACATAAGCATATTAAAACACTATGAGGGGATAACGGCATTCAATGCCTGAAGGAAAGGAAGGAAAACGATGGTGACACTAACTGCAGAAATGAAAGAAGTATTTGCGAAGAATAAACCCTATGCCATTGCCACAGCATCCAAAAATGGAATCCCCAATGTTACACCGATGAGCACGGTACAGATTGTTGCTGATGACACAATCTGGATCGGGGACAACTACATGGTAAAGACGCTCGCAAATGTAAGAGAAAATCCCCATATGGCACTCTATATATGGGATCCTGAAAAGAAGCGTTGTTTCCAAATCAAGGGAACCATAACTGTGAAAAACAGCGGTCCGGATTATGAAAAGATCAAGGCGCAGATAAAAGCAAAAGGCCCACATTATCCTGCAAAGGGATTGCTGATCCTAAAAATCACGGAAGTATTCGATTGTACACCCGGACCGAATGCTGGGAAGAAAGTCGAATAAATTTTTTAGGTGATTACTCAGTATAAGCCACGGGACTATAACCAACTAAGACTTGGAGCAGATCATTAAATAAATCACGGTCTCTGTGGTTGTATCTGAATTCCAGTTCTTTCAAGTAGAGAGGAAATTTCAAAGGATCCACGCCATGATATTTCATCAACCGTTCTTTAGCAAAGGACCAGAAACCTTCGATACCATTGATGTAAACTTTACCGATAAGGAAGTGCGATTTCAAGCGGTATTGAACATATTTTGCCGGTCCTGACAGGATTCAGGGATTTTCTTATCTGGTGGACAGAATGCCCTGATTAGACTGTTCATCAGAATTTCTGATCAGGGAATGGAACCTGATTCGGGCTTTTTTTACCTGCCCGGGTGATGATTGCATCACTTTGGGCAATCCATGAAATTTCCAGTCTTTGACCGCCAGGTCCATTCCCGGGCGGGGGTGCATGGTTCTGATAATTCCCCTTTGCTGCACACAAAATATAGTTCCCGGTTCATCCTGGTACCGATACTTTTAATAGGGAGAACCCAACTTTCATTGGAGTGATCATATATGCCTGCACCAGAAAAATCCGGTATTGAATTCCCGAGCGTGCTCGATCGGGCCTACAAGGATTATAAACGTCACCTCAAGGTAGGCGACATCATGAGCCGCGATGTAGTCACGACAACTATTGGAACCTCGATGGCAGACGCTGCTAAGGCCATGGGAGAGCGACACATCGGGAGCCTTATCGTCGTGAAGTACGGTACTCCCATTGCTATTGTGACCGAGCGGGACCTGCTCTCCAAAGTGCTTGCTGATGGCCTTGACCTGGAGACGACACCGGTCGAACAGGTCATGTCATACCCGCTCATCAAGATATGCCCGGCCAGTGAGATCAGGGAAGCTGCACGAACCATGATCCACAGGAAGGGAAGGCTGGCGGTCTTCGAGTGCGGTAAGATGGATGGTATAATCACCGCATCCGACCTGATACGGGAGATGCCTGACGCTCCGGAGACCTCGCTCAAAGTCGATGAGTTCATGACAAGTGAGATTGTTACTGTTGAGGAGACAGAGACCGTTGCCACCGTTGCCTGTATCATGGGTTCAAAACGGATCGGGAGCGTGATCGTGACGTGTAACGGAAAGCCGTCCGGAATATTTACCGAACGGGACCTCCTTTCAAAGTTCCTTATGCAGGGGAGGCTGCTCGATACCCCGGTGGGTACGGCTTGCACATCTCCGCTGAAAACTGCTCCCGCAGGTATCAGCATCCATGAGGCAGCAAGGACAATGGCTGCACAGCATGTCAGGCGGCTCCCCCTCGTAAAAAAGAAGCAGCTTGCAGGGATTATTACTGCACGGGATCTTGTAGAGGCGTATGCAAGGTAACCGGAATTTCTCCTACCCTGCCTTTTTTTGGGGTTCCTGACTTCAGTCACCAGCATTTCGGGTCATATGCTGTGAGATCCTGAAATGGGATGAATGAATTTTGACGTTTGCTGGTCATCACCTCACCCGTTTTTATCCAGCAACACTCCCTGACATGAAAAGAACCCAGGCTTTCCCTCACCTGGTTTTTGGATCACCGGTAAACACCTTGGAAGAGGCAGTTCCCTGAGCCCGATACGAGAGGCTCATGCAGGATTCTTGGGATGCAGGAAAAAGGGAATGAGTATAGTTTCTGGATCATCCCCTGCAGGTTGACTGATGTACCGGGCGGTAAAAAACTGAGGTGGGTTTTCAGAGAGATAGAGCAATCCGTGGTGCCGGGTTAATAATTATCCCGTTGGCGTGGCATTGACACTGTCTGATTGCAGGGATTTTAAATCGAACTGGATTTCAACGATGCCCCGGGGGGTAACAGTCGAACTGGTTTTCACCATAATTCCGTTTTTATATACTTCAGCGATGATCTTATCCGCTGATCCATCATTTTTCTGGAGAGAAACCGCAACGATCCCGTCAGCGGTTGATATACTGTATACATGATCACCGGTATCAGTTACTTCTTTCTGGTTCCCGGGTGTTCCGACCAACCCGGTATAGGTACCAGGATACATCACCCTCACCCATATCCCTGTGGAAGGGACCTGCACCTGAGTTGACCGGGGGGCTATGGTTGTGGTCATGACAACAGTTTTGACCGTCGTTGGCTTTGGCGTTGCGGGGGTGGTCACAGGAGTGGTCTTTACGGGAGTTGCATTAGCACCCGGTACCGTCTGTCCTTGCGAGAGGTTCGATGCTATGATCAACCCTGCTATGAA
>JBGOZZ010000072.1:0-6289 GCA_041480465.1 Methanoregula sp.
CCGGATCAGATCCGGCCACACGATGCGAAGGTCCCCGGAGATCCCGGTATTCTTCAGGGCATCGGCCCTTTCGATCACTTCCGCCGCCCCGACGAGCACCTTCTTCGGGATACATCCCTTCACCGCACAGGTCCCGCCATAGGGCAGTTCGTCGGTGATCGCGACCTTCCATCCTGCATGCCGTGCCTCGAGTGACATCGCCATGCCGGCGTTTCCCGTGCCGATTACGATGAGGTCATAATCTCTTTTTGTTTCAAGCCCGGTCTCAATAATACGCCATTCCTCCCTGGATCAACTAATAATCCGGCTAATAGGGATACTGGCATAAATAATTGTCTTAGTTGACGGGGATGTCCCAAAGAGGCGATTTTGGTTATCTGGTACAATGGGAAAAAGGGAGGAACTCTCATTGCTCTGGTTGTTGGTAAGCTGACCCGCTTTTTGATACGATTGTTTTTCAGCTCATAACCAGGTCTCTTCAGCGTGCAAAAGAGACATCCCCCGGGAAACACCCCATGGATTCATCTGTCAGGTTATTGTGGCAACTCTTATTACAGGAGTGAGTGAACAGGTATGTGATGACTGCCCGGTCCTCCCTCTCAATCCGGGAAGCTGCGGATATTCTGGGAATTGCCGAACAGGCAAGTATCAACGAAATCCGTTCCCGGTATCATTTGCTTGTGAAAGAATGGCACCCTGATGTATCATATTACGCTTCTGAAGACACTCACAACACAATGATCCGGCTCAATGATGCGTACGACATCCTCATTGGTTACTGTATGCAGTACGAGATTTCATTCCGTCCCGAAGATCTCAGACAGACCGCAGAGACCGGACCCATGGATACCTGGATGGAACGGTACGGTGACGATCCGATATGGGGACCCTATCGGTCCCCTCCGCATCGTTCCGCGTAGTTCCCGGAATCCGTTCTAATGGGTCCAGTCAATAATCTTTGTTTCCGCCCCGGGTTTCTTCTCCACAGCGCTCTTGATTTCTGCAAAATGTGGACAGGCAAAACCAATTGGGTTTCCCTTTGTCATGCAGGATGCGAACACGATTGCCTCTGCCCCCCGGTCAACCATCATCTTTGCTCTCGTGACGGCCTTCTTCCCGCAACAGCCACCACATGAAGTAAAACCGATAATCTCTACCGGACCGGTTTCAGTGAAAGCCAGCGTCCCTTCCCTGGCAATCTTAAAATCGGTGGTACCCGGACACATGTCCTCGGTCAGTTGACAACGGATGATTCCTGCTTTCATACTATAACTATACCGGATTTCACTTCCAAAAAAACCTCGTATTCAGGATGTTCCACGTGTAATCAGGAGGATCATTTCGAAATGAACTTGATGATTTGGGATACCGTTCAGATTATTATCAATCCTGTTAAATTATCGGATATGACACGTGCTGACGAGGCGGTTGCCCTATTCCAGCAAGGATTTTCCTGCTCTCAGGCAGTCCTCGGAGTCTTTGCAGAGGACTTCGGTCTCGATCGGGATTTAGCTCTCCGAATCTCGCAGGGATTCGGTGCAGGCATCGCCTATACTGATGATATCTGCGGTGCAGTATCCGGTGCAATCATGGTAATCGGGCTGCGGTACGGCAGAATAAAAGCAGATGATATCATTGCTAAGGAGAAAACCTACCCGTGGTCTATGAATTTCTCCAGGAATTTAAAAAACGCAATAGTTCGGTAAACTGTACAGGGTTGCTCGGGTACAACCTTTCAGACACGGAGCAGGTAGCCGAAGTGAAGAAAAGAAAGATCGTGATGGCACGGTGCCCGGCATTTGTCCGGGATGCGGTTGAGATCGTGGAAAAACTGGTCTGAAGTCATTTTTTTGTTCCACGAGATCTTTCATTTTACTGGAATGCCAGATACAGGAAATAAATCCCGATAAGCACAATCACGACACCTATGATCTTATCAAAAACCTCACCGCTCACTCTCGTTTTATCCTTGATCTTTTTACCTAAGGCCCCGCCTACTGAGCTGATTACGATAAGCGGGATCGACAGCCCGACGGCATAAATCAGCATCGTGAAAAATCCCTGGAACGCAGTCTGGTAGAGTGCGATATATGTCAGTACGATGAGCAACATGGGGGCTCCTCTCCCGACGGTGATTGCACCAAACGAGAGCCCGAGCAGGAACGCACCCGTCACTGTATAGGATATCGGCATCCTGAAGAAATTGAAGATGCTCCTTATTGGCGGCTTGTAGAGCTGGAGGAGCTGCAGTCCCATCAGGATCATGAGCACGCCGCCGATTGCCCATGCAATCGTACTGTTCAAAAACAACAGGTATCTCCCTATAAACCCGGCAATTATGCCAAGCGGCAGGAGCACAATGACCGTACCAATGCAGAATGAAAGGGTCAGTTTGAGAATGTTGGTAAAAGACAGTTGAGTATCCCCACTCGTCAGGTACCCGATCAGTCCCATACACAGGATACTGTTGCAGGGGCAGATGCCGGCAATCAGGCCGAAGAGGAAAATGCCGAGGATTGACGGATCGAAGGTTGCCATTCTAGTATCGTAGTACTGAGATAGTATAATAAATTTGTAATTGTGTTCAATTATGGTCAATTGATTTATTGATAGCCGGTTTTCTCACGTTATAACTTTTTAAGCTCAATTTTGACTCACATCACACCGCGAACCGTAATATTCTGTCCGACTCTCATTCGGATAAAGGAGCCAATCTTTATCAGGTTCTGCGTATATTCCTCCCTCATGGGCATGATGGACTACATGTGGGGCGGTTACAATGGCTTTGGATTTCCCTTCTTCGGTTGGGGCATGATGCTGATCTGGCTTGTCCTCTTCCTTGTCATTGCATATCTGGTATACCAGGACGCGAATAAACGGGGGATGAACGGGCTACTGTGGGGGATACTTGTTATCATCCCGATGGTTGGTCTCCTATTCCTGATAATTTATATCGTTATACGGGAAACCGGCACACAAAAACCTGTAGCCGGGGGAAAGACCGCGATGGATATTCTGAAGGAGCGTTATGCGAAGGGTGAGATTACAAGCGAGCAATTCCAGAAAATGAGTGAAGACCTGAAAAAATAACTCCCCAGTTTTCATACGACCATCCAGATCTTGTTGAGTATTTCTTGCGACCGTGTCAGGTCCGGTGCTCCCGCAACTACCAATCAATATAAGGGAATACTTGCTATTGGTGGCTGTGTCCATACCTGCGTTGCCGCCGGTTTTATTTACTCAAATTCGTTTTACCGATACAGCAGAAAAAAATACAGACCGGCAACAATGCAGATAATCAATAATCCATAGATGATGGTAGAGGTCAAGCTGCTCACCAGCAAAATGCCTGCGATTAACAGAATTGTTACAATCGTAAGGAGTCGTTCATTTTTTATTACCATAATCCCTCCTTGCTTCCCGTTTCTGTGCTGTCGCCATTTAATATTTGGGTTCGGGTCAAAGGGAGGATAGATAAGCTGATCGAGGTAACAAAACCCATTCTTTAATTAGTGCGGAACCTATTCCCTGGTATGCACCTCGCATGGCTGCTCTGGAGCCTCATCCTCATCGGTATCTGGGTCGTTGTCTGGTTCCTGATCAAGAGCAGGGATTTACGAAAACAAATGATTATCATCAGCCTCTGGACCTCGCTGCTCGGTCTCACAGAACCAATTTTTGCACCTGCGTACTGGCTGCCCCCATCGCTTTTTGATCTCGCAGCCCGGACCGGCTTTGATATCGAGAGCCTGATCTTCTCATTCGGTATTGGCGGGCTTGGGTTTATCCTTTATATGCTCGCCTTCCCCATCGAAAAAGAAGTGACAGTCCCGATGGACGACCGTCTTGCTGCTCGACATAAGTACCATCTCCTGATGCTGAGTATTGCACCGGTGGTCTTCGTTATCCTGTATTTCGGGACAAAGCTTAATCCAATCTATGTATCAGTAATCGCTCTGATGCTTGGTGGAATCGCCACATGGTACTGCCGCCCGGATCTCAAACAGAAGATGTTCGTGAGTGCGTTTCTTTTCCTCCTCCTTTACTTCGTATATTTTCTCACGCTCATCGCCATATTTCCCGGCTATGTCCAGCAGGTCTGGAACCTCCCTGCAATCTCCGGTATTCTTATTGCCGGAATACCGATTGAGGAACTGATGTTTGCATTTGCATTCGGTTTCTTCTGGTCAACGGTATATGAACATTTCACTTGGAAGAAACTACCTGAAATGCATACGGATAGAATGTGAAAAAATATTGATTTTCCCTTTTTATTCAGAGATTATGGGAATCCGCATCGGGCAGGATCTTTTTCACTCGAGCATAAGGAATCTTGCATCGATTTAGATGACCACCGTACTTCGTTCATCATGACCGCACCCATAGCACTGCTATCCTTCGAAATCAATATGAATACCACGATCATCTATTCCACGATCAGTTCGCACACTGGAGGTTATCTTCATTCCCGAACAGCCGCAGATTCAACATTCGAAATGGCCAGACCTGCCGGGCATTCTGCTGATCGCTGGAATCCTTGTGGCAGCAGGGAGCGTTGCACTTACCTTCGGGACAGAAACACGGTGGATCGGACATGCAGTGACAAGCATCATCGGAATGATCCTATTCGACAAAATAGCCTTATAGATCAATCAAAAAAAGAATTAATCACAGCATTTTTCAGGATTTCCCCCGATATCCTGAGTCATCTTGATATACTTTTCCGGATCCTCATCGAATTTCTTCTTGCATCCTGAAGAACAGAAGTAGTAATTTTTGCCCTTGTACCTGCTTCCGTACTTTGAACGGTCTTCATCGACCTCCATCCTGCAGACTGGATCTACTACCATGGACATTTCTCCTTACCGGGGGTTTTTAGGTCACATATTTGATAAACGTTCGCATCGCGGCATTGTCCTCGATGGTAATCTTATCTTTTTATCCCGATCAGGCTTTGAGAAGGCGTGCATTGATTGAGACGATCACCGTGCTCGCGCTCATCAGGACCGCACCCATCGCCGGAGTGAGAAGGATACCGTAACCGATAAGAACACCAGCTGCGAGAGGGATAGCAAAGGTATTGTACCCGGTCGCCCAGACAAGGTTCTGGAACATCTTTGCATAGGTCTTTTTTGAAAGTTCAACGATTGCGGCAACATCCCGGGGATCATTTCTCACGAGTACAATATCCGCACTTTCTACGGCAACATCGGTCCCGGCACCAATTGCGATCCCGACATCTGCCTGTACGAGTGCCGGAGCATCATTGATCCCGTCACCCACCATTGCGACGGTATACCGTTTCTGGATCTCCTTGATTTTATCCGATTTCTCATGAGGGAGCACCTCAGCGAAATACTCGTCCAGGCCAATCTCTTCTGCCACCCACTGCGCCACGAACCGGTTGTCCCCGGTGAGCATCATGCACCTGATACCCATCGATTTCAACCGGGACATCGCTTCACGCGATTCTTTCCGGATAATATCAGCAAGTGCAAGGACTCCCGCCGGCTGCTCGTCTTCCAGCAAAAAAACAACCGTTTTACCCTGCCTTGTGATGGTTTCGACCCGTTGATCGGTAACTTCAATATGGTTTTCTTTCAGATATCCCGGGCTGACCACCTTCATGTTCCGCCCTGCAACAAACGCCTCGATGCCTTTCCCGGGAATTGCACGGAATTTTTCTGTCGGAACAAGGTTGATGTGCCGGTCTGCTGCGGTCTTCACGATACCCCGGGCGATAGGGTGCTCGGAATTTGTTTCAAGGGTGGCAGCAATCTGCACTATCTCGGATTCGCTGAGGTGACCAAGCGGGAGAATATCCGTAACCCCGAATTTACCCTCAGTCAGGGTACCTGTTTTATCAAAGACAATTGCCTGGATATCCTTCGCCCGTTCGAATGCCTGCCGTTCCCGTATGAGCAGACCGGACCGGACCGCGAGTGCGGTAGATACTGCAACGACGAGCGGTACAGCAAGCCCGAGCGCGTGAGGACAGGCGATTACCATTACCGTTGCGGCCCGTTCGATCGCAAACCCAGTTCCCTTTCCGAGCAGGAGCCACCCGGCAAAAGTTATGGCACCGACGCTCAGCGCAATAATGACAAGATAGAGGGCCGCACGGTTGGCAAGGTCCTGTGCCCGGGATTTGCTTTCCTGTGCCTGCCTGACCAGGGTGATAACCTGGTTCAGGTACGTCTCCTTCCCGGTCTTGTTCACTTCAGCAACAACAGACCCTTCACCGTTGATGGCCCCGCCGATCACCTTGTCACCGGGATGCTTCGATACC
>JBGOZZ010000073.1:0-6266 GCA_041480465.1 Methanoregula sp.
CGGTTATCGCTTTTAAAGAGGGCGCAACACAAATCTCTGCGGTGTTCGGGCCGACCTGTGATGCATTTGATACCATAACGCTCTCGGCAGAACTACCGGAACTCGAGATCAATGATCTCGTGTATTCTGAAAATATGGGAGCTTATACGATTGCCTCGTCCACTTTCTTCAACGGGTTCCCGCCGGCCAAAGTAGTACATATCAACCAGTAATTTTTTTGGTTTTTTCACGGTGCAGAGTTTCTGCAGGCAGGACAGTTCAGCGCGTAATCACGGATTGCCTCATTCCATGGTGTGAACCCGGTGCAGACTTTCGGTTTGGCAGTATGTATTTTACAATATACTTTTCCATTTTCTGCCCGATAGAAAAAAGGGCAATGGGTTAACCTTCTGCCATCTCTGTCCACCCAATAGTCAATGCGGACGACTGCGGACAGGTCTTGGACAGAAATATCCCTCATGCTGTACCGTTTTCCATCCTGAAGCGTTATTGAAACGTGTTGCAGGATATCCAGGCGGCTCTCCAGTATCCACGGGATGAGGTCTTCGATAACGCCTTTCTGGCCCCATCCCCACTTCTCGCAACAGCGGCCGCACTGAAGGCATTCCTGATCTGGAGTCACGGATATTTCCCGGAACATAGAATGGACTACTGGGTAGTTATTAGTTTTCAGCCAGGCTGTTTTCAATCAGAACACATGCGGATATCCATTTCCTGGTCCATATATCGTCCCGGGTTAAACTGCCACCTCTTTTATACGCCATGCTACAATAATGTCAATGGTATGCCCCGGATGCAGGCACCATGACCTGATGGGAATTGCATGCACCAAGAAATTCGCAGGAATGAACTACAGCGGCACTACAATGGAACGGGTGAAATACATATTGCACAAGGATTTGCGGGCAGTCTGATCCGTCCGTTCTCACAGTCCAATACCAGGACAAGTATGAAATGAAAAGAAACATTTTCCGTGACAGCATAACAAGGATTTTTCCACAATGTGGAGGTGGGATTCCTTACCGCGTAATCGCACTCCTCCTGCCCGCTCTCCTGGTACTCGTTCACCTTGCAGTCATGTATTTTACCCTCCGGTACGACCAGTTCCTGACCGTTGTCGGTCTCATTATTGCCTACCTGCTTCCTCCGGCAGGAAAAGAGACCGTGATTCCCCTTGGGATTGCACTCGGGATTCCCTGGTGGTACATTGCCCTTGCGATCGCGGTCGTTGATACAGAGACCGGCCTTTTCATGGCCCTTAATTTCGATCTGGCGTACCGCATCCCCTGGCTCGGCGGGCTTCTCACACGATTCACGGATAAAACGACCCTGTTTTTGAAAGATCACCTCTGGGTTGAGGGACTTTCAGTGTTCGGTATCATGCTGATGGTAATGGTCCCGTTCCTCGGAAGCGGAGGCATACGGGGTTCAATCGCAGGAAAGCTCCTTGGTATCAAGGCATACCTTGTCTTCATCGCTATTGTATCAGGGGCGCTCATCGGGTGTTTCAGTATTGCTCTTGGATCTGATGCGATCATCGGCATGCTTTGTTCGAACGGCGTGTTGCCTCCGGATATCTTCGCAATCTGCAAAGGGACGTAAAAACCGCGAATATACGGGATAATGATCTGAATGATCTGAATGTCCTTGCGACTGCAGGGAATCCGGAATTGGAACATTCATAAAAAGATCCTGGTTCCGGTGTAATCCTGATCCCACATTTTCATGTTATCGGGTTCTGCAGAAACTTGCTGAAACTAAAGAGATCGCACCCAAACAATGAAAATCGCGTCAGGGAAATAACGAGATACTGGTACCATCAATATCATTCGAAGGATAAACGCCGCCGCCCCCGGAGGGACGCCCCCGCGGTGGAACAGTAACTAAAATCCCCTGAACATCTCCCTTCCCGCCGTGCCCCGGAGGGGCCCTGAAGCGGGGACACTCGTAAAAATTATAATTTTCAATCGAAAGTACCAGTCACTGCCCCCCTGACTATGAGCGCGTTGGCAAAACCATGAGGATGTCAGTGAATAATCAAAAACCACAGGAATTCCCTGCTTATTCTTTGCGCCGGGTTACAAAAATATCATTCGCCGAATGGTGCGATTAATGTTTTTTTTCAGGCAGAAAAGAAGGTATACCGGTGTCTAACGGATTACCACTGACGCCGAGGAATCAAACGGATTTGTCCGCATCGCAAGGCTGAACAGGTACGGGTAATGGGTCTTGAGAAGCAAAAAAAGGAGCGACGTCCCGATTGTTGAGAAGAACGTACCGATTACCATGTTCAGCTTCTCGATCCTCTGCTGTTTTTCCCGGGATTCCAGCATCTGGTCGATGATAAGGGTGACTATAAGGACTTCGACGGGAATAAATGCAAGATCCCCGATAAAAAAGATAAAGAGGTGGTGTTCGTCATGAAAGATCAGGTAATGGGCGGCGTAAAACACTATGGAAAGCGTGACCAGCCCAATCCCCACTTTCAGTTTCCAGCGGGTATCATCTTTCATCCATGTTTCATCTGTGCCTGACAGGAAAAAAATGTATTCGATTTGCACCCGGGAATGAGGGGTAATAAAAAATTTGTGAGGAGTATCTTCCGTAAACATCCGGGGTTGAAAATGCAATACAGAAACGACAAAGAACAGTATTCCCGGACGTTTTGCCTCATACAGAAACCAGATATAGTCGGATTGAACTATACTCCGGAAATAGTGTAGAGGTGATGACCCAACGAAAACTGCTCGCATTATTACCATACTCCTCATCGCATCAGTCTGTGTCAATGTCTTTTTCCTCGCGTTCTATGTTCCCTCTGACCAGAACAGGATATCCGGGCTGATTGGCCAGATAAATACCCTGACTTCGGAAAATACCCAGCTGCAGCTGATGGCAGACCAGACAACTCCGGGGGGAACCTCATCCGGCGGAATTACTGGTTCTGCATCGCTCCAGGCACCGGCAGTGAGCCAGACTGTCCAGATTGTGAACCGGGGAAGGTATAGTGCCCAGGCTCTGGTGCAGAAAGGTTCGATCATGAACATCTCCGTGGAGATCGCACCGGGCAAAGGAAGGGTACTGGTCCAGACAAAACCGCTGATGGGAGTAGTGTTTCAGGGTGCTGCAAACACAGCAGTCGCTGTTGCGAGGAATAAGACAGGGGTCGATCTTTCGAAGAGCGACGTGATATTTTCCATCGACTCCGCTGACATAATCTCTGAAGTGGATGGTCCGAGCGCCGGGGCGCTGATGACGCTTCTGACGATCTCAGCACTCGAAAAACAGCCGATCGACCAATCCCTGACCCTGACCGGCACTATCGACATTAATGGTCATATCGGGGCAATCGGTGGTATAGTAGCAAAGGCAACTGCCGTAAAAGAAAACGGAAAAACCCTGTTCCTTATTCCTCAGGAAAACCAGCTTATCACTCCTCCGGTCACAATCACATCCAATACCGGAATCTTCAGTGTCCCACAGCAGCCACAACAGCAGGTGTCTGCCCGTGACTATATCGAGAAGAACATCGGTATCAACATCACTTATGTAACTACAATTGATGATGTCATTGCCGTTGCCCTGAAACCTTCAACATGAATATACCAGGCAATGAAGGGCAGCACCTTTTTTCTTGATTATGCGCTGGTTTTTGCTGGTCATGGGAGTGGACGAAAAAATTATACCCGGACCAGTAAAATTATCCCGACGACGAGACCAATCGCTACAATCGTCCACCGCAGCAGATCCGGGTTTATCCGCCCTGCAACACGTCCTCCCAATGCTCCTCCCGCCAGGGCTGCGACTGCCATCACGAGAACAAGCGGCCACACCACAAGGCCGGAAAAAAGGAAGAACACTGCTGCTGCCAGATTGACACTGAGCGAGATGCACTGCTTGAGTGCATTGAGGCGGGTCAGGGTATCGTCAAAAAAGAGTCCCAGAACGGCCAGTACAACCACGCTTAGTCCTGCACCAAAATATCCCCCGTACACTGCAACAAGGCTGACGGGTAGGAACGTGCCCGACGGATCTTTTTTTGAGCCGCGGCCAGCGGAATGCCGTTCGATCCATTCCCGTACACGGTCCTGGACTGCCAGCAGTGCAGACGCCAGCAGGATAAGAAAGGGAACGAGCATGCGAAATATATTCCCGCTGATGTACAGGAGCAGTATACCCCCAATGACGCCCCCGATGATCCCGGCCGGGAGTAACAACAACAGGCGCTTTTCCTGGCCCTTAAGATCCTCTTTCTGGGCGATCGCACCTCCGAGGTACCCCGGGCATAACGCCACGGTGCTGGTAATATTTGCGGCAATATCAGGTATTCCCAGTGCGACAAGTGCAGGAAAAGAGATAAGGGTTCCCCCTCCGGCAAGGGAGTTGATAAAACCTGCAGCAAGGGCAGCAAGACCTGCAAGGACAATTTCAGATCCTGACAGCATGAATCGACAGTTCCTTTCTTTGTCTCCTCACAAAGGAGATAAGAGAAATTCCCGGGTTTTCATAATCCTGACACCAATATTTTCCATATCCTGTACATTGGCATGGTGGATTGCATCGTTCCTGGCACCGACTGCATCCTCTATCAGGGTTACGCGGTAATTGTAGGCGATGGCATCAAAAACCGTGGTCCGGATGCAATTCGGGGTCTGGATGCCGGTCACGATAAGATCCGTGATTCCGAGATTTCTCAGCATGAGATCAAGCTCTGTCCCGATGAACGCACTCATTCTCGTCTTATGGATCACGTACTCTCCGGCTGCAGGCAATAGTTCATCAACGACCTGCGCACCACGGGTGCCCTCAACAGCAAACGGGTGTTTTTTAAAGAGATCCTGCCGGATGATTTCGACATCGGAGCCGTCCCTGCGGTGGACCCGGAGAACATGGAAAACAGGCTGATTTCCTGCACGAAATAGCCCGAGAATCTCAAGGATCTTCGGAATTACAGCCCGGGCCTGTGCCACTTTGAGTGGTGCGCCGTCCAGGACAAAATCATTCTGCATATCAATGATGAGTAGTGCGACATGGTTCATACAGTCATTCCCATTAGACTGATGAGGTTGAAGGAATAAAATAGTCTCTGAGTGTCCTCTATGGGTGGTTCGTGAAGGTGCTGGCTTGAATGGGGTAAGCGCCAGTGAAGATTTTCCCGGCTTGATGGACCGTTAAAAAGGATTACCGGGAATTCTGATTATTTATTTTCCGCCCGGGCTCTCCTGAGATGAATGTCGAGCACACCGTTCTTAAAGGTAGTTTTCGCCCCGCAGGTCATGACATTACCCTGGAGTGGAATGATATGGTGCAGGGAAAACGATCTCAGGTCACTGTCCCCCGTTTTCCCTGCTTCCCGATCGACGGTGATTTTCAGGGTTTCAGAATTAACCAGGTCAACGGATATTTTTGAATTTTCGATACCCGGGATCGTGTCTACCGTCACAATTATCTCATCGTCGTGTTCGGTGATCTCTGCCCTGAAGGTACGGGGGTACCAGCACAGGATGTCAGGTTTTTCTTCTTCAGGCAACAATGGATTGTCAGGTGGTTCAAAAGCAAGCTGGAACAGGTAGTCCATGGATGCTTTGAGATCATCGAGTTCATCATAGATTGATCTGTGAAAACGTCGTACCATTTGTCTACCTCCTTTTTTTTGTTGCCCGGGTGCGATCTCACCCGGATACAAGGACGAGTGTTGTTTATACCAATATAGGTATCGCTATCTCCTTCGAAAGAATCCAGATACTCGTAAGAAAAATGGGGTGCACTGTCGGGAACGGGAACATTTGTGGTGTATACAAAACCAACGGGAAAAGCCGTGATGATAAGAATCATTCAGAAACTAAAAACCAGGGAGAATTTGGTGAATCAGGAAAAGTATCTATGAAAAGAAGATCAGAGAAGAGAAGCATGGCGGAAAAAAGGAAGTGCGAGTACTGTGAAAAGGACGCAATAGGATACCAGGGATTTGCCTGCTGTTCGGCGTATGTGTGCCTTGACCATGCCGATAGCTTCGTTCTTGCCCTCAAGCCCGGGGAAAAACTGACTTCCGGGGAATGTTATTTTGAGCGGTTTAGTGTCACGGACTAGACCCACGCCGGTTGGCTGGTGTATCCCCCGCAGCACCTGAACGTTTTTTCCCTGAACAGCGGCGGCCAGCTAAATCTTTCGGCAGGATGAAGTGGATGAGGACAAAGAGAGCAGGTTCACCGCCCGATTTTCATGAAAAAAAGTGATGGGAGGGGGGTGAAGAATTCCGCCCGGCA
>JBGOZZ010000074.1:0-6265 GCA_041480465.1 Methanoregula sp.
CCGAATGGTCCCCTCCATGTCGGGCATATCAGGAACTCGATCATTGGTGACACACTTGCCCGGGTATTCAGGAAAGCAGGTTACGGGCTCGAAGTGCAGTACTATGTCAATGATATGGGACGGCAGATTGCAATTGTGGTATGGGGATTTGATAACCTCGACAATACCCGCCAGGACGGGGAAAAAGAGGATGTCCATATTGCTCGGGTGTATATCGCAGCCAACCGGGAGATCGAGAAGGATCCGTCCATAACCCAGCAGGTAAACACCCTGATGCAGCTCGTGGAGCATGGCGATCCGGCAACAGTAAAGAAGTTCCGCAGGGAAGTCTCCCGATGCCTCGACGGTTTCGCGGTAACATTAAAGGACCTCAACGTAAAGCACGATCGCTTTGTCTGGGAAAGTGATTTTATCCGCAACGGATATACAGACCGGATCATCGCAAAGATAAAAAAACTCCCCCAGGTACGGGATGAAGAGACCCTCGCGCTTGATCTTAAGGAATTCGGCTTTAGCAACAAGTATGTGATCCGTCGGAGTGACGGGACCTCGGTCTACGCTGCACGCGATCTTGCATACCATACCTGGAAAGCGGCTAACTTCGACCGGGTCATCGATGTACTCGGGGCCGACCATAAGCTGATCGCCTCGCAGCTCCAGTGCACCATGAAACTTCTCGGTGAAAAAGCACCGGAGATCGTCCACTTCGAGTTTGTCTCACTTCCGGAAGGTTCTATGAGCACCCGTGCCGGAAAATTTGTTTCAGCCGATGACCTGATCACCGAGATCAGGAAACGGGCATTTGATGAAGTAACGGTAAGGAGGCCGGAGCTGGATGAAGAAGTGAGGAGATCAATCGCACAATCCGTCGGGCTTGCCGCCATTCGCTACGATATCGTAAAAGTAACACCCGAAAAGAGCACGGTCTTTGACTGGAAGGAGGCGCTGGACTTCGAGCGCCAGAGCGGGCCTTATATTCAATATGCCCATGCACGGGCCTGCAGCATTCTCGAGAAGGCAGGTACCTTCTCCATGTGCTATGAACTAAAAACAGATCAGGAGATCGCACTCGCTAAAGAGATCGCAAAGTTCCCGTCCATGATTGAAAAGGTCGCTTCCGAACTCCACCCGCATGTGCTTGCAACCTATGCGCGTGAACTTGCTGATACCTTCAATACGTTCTACCATTACGAGCAGGTCTTAAAAAGCGAGGGGAATACCCGGGATCGTCGGTTGACGCTGGTGAAGGCAGTACAGAATACCTTGAAAGAATCCCTCGAAACACTGGGGATCGATGCCATCAGCACCATGTGAAGCCCTGCACAGGCAGGGGTACCAGTTTTTTTCGCCAGTGTCATCAGCAGCGCTCAAACCCTGCATGTGGTGTAAACGCGCACTCGCCGGCGGTGACATGTGCTATAAGCACCAGTTCTACGGAATTGCAAGCCACCGTTGTGTCCAGTTGACCCCCACCCTGCGCTGTAACCAGCGGTGCCGTTTCTGCTGGCGCTCTTTTGAGCACGAAATACCTGAAGAAAAGGAGTGTTCACCCGAAACAATTCTGACTGGCATACATAAATTACAAAAAAAGGCGCTTGCCGGGTATAATGCAGTGCTCGATAACACGGTTACGGAAGAACGGTGGCAGGAAGCGCTGGATCCAAAACATGTAGCGATCTCACTCTCAGGTGAACCCACACTTTATAGGCAGCTCCCGGGACTTATCGACCGGTTTAACCAGAGTGGATACACAACATTTCTGGTGAGCAATGGCACAAATCCCGATATGCTCGCCCGCTGCCATCCATACCAGATGTATGTATCACTGGACGCTCCTGATGAAGAGACCTACCTTTCCCTGTGTCGCCCGCTGGATAATTACTGGGAAGAGGTAAAAAAGAGCCTCTCTCTTCTCAAGTCCCGCCGGTCTGCAGTCAGGATCACCCTTGTCAAAGGTTTGAACGATTTCGCACCGGAACAGTATGCAGCGCTCCTGCAGGAGGCCGGCCCGATGTTTGTGGAGGTAAAAGGATATATGTATCTGGGATACAGTAGAAAACGGTTGGAACGGGAGAATATGCCGGATCATGAGCTGGTACGCTCGTTTGCTGAAAAGATCGCAACTGCATGTGAATACCGGATTAGAGATGAAAATATTCTGAGCAGAGTAGTCTGCCTGGAGCGTGAGATATGAGGTTCAATCCTGAAGACTGGAAGAGAAAGACACACGAGAATTTTGAAGGGGCATGGCATGAGGGGCCATCCGTATTGGCGCTATCGGGACATGAAGGGAAGTATCCGCACCTGAACTATAAGCGGGCAATAGCGCACCCGATCTTTGCGACCATCAACCGGCTGCGCGAGACCTACCTATCGCTTGGCTTTGACGAGGCGGAAAACCCGGTAATCATCGAGGAAAAGGATATTTACCGCCAGTTTGGTCCCGAAGCGATGGCAGTACTCGACCGGGTGTTCTATCTCGGCGGACTTCCCCGGCCGAATGTGGGGATAGCAAGAAAGCAGCTTGATGAAATCAACGAGATTCTCACCAGTCATCAAAACCCGCTCGTCCACGCGGAATCCCTGCCAGCCGGTAAAACCCAACACCGTGTCTCGTATCCGCCGATGACAAAAGAGACTGAAGAACACCTGCGGGAGACGCTCCATTCATACAAGAAATCCGAAATCGATGGTGATGAACTCACCATCGAGCTGGCAAAAGTGCTTGGCGTAGATGATGCCCTTGTCGTGCATATCCTTGAAGCAGTCTTCCCGGAGTTCCGGGCTCTCGTCCCCGAGTCCTCACGCAGTACGCTGCGTAGCCATATGACGAGCGGCTGGTTCATAACCCTTGGTGCTGTCTGGAATCGCTCGCCGATGCCTCTCAGGCTCTTCTCGGTTGACCGCTGTTTCAGGCGTGAACAGGCCGAAGGGCCCACACGGCTGATGACCTACCATTCTGCATCCTGTATTGTCGCAGATGAGGATATAACCAATGAAGAGGGTAAAGCCGTAAGCAGGGCCCTCCTCTCCGCATTCGGGTATACTGATTTCCGGTTCCAACCGGATGAGAAACGCTCCAAATACTATATGCCGGATTCCCAGACGGAAGTCTACGCACGCCACCCGGTGCACGGCTGGGTGGAAGTGGCAACGTTTGGTATGTACTCTCCTTCCGCCCTCGCTGAATATGGCATTGGCGTCCCCGTCATGAACCTCGGGCTTGGTGTGGAACGGCTTGCGATGATCGCGTACAACGCAAACGACATCCGGCAGCTCTGCTTCCCCCAGTTCTTCCCCCACACCCTCACGGACATGGAGATCACCGGTGCAGTCAGGCTGCGTGAAGAACCCTCCTCACTGGAAGGGAAGATACTCGCTGTCGCCATTACGGATGTTGCTTCTGCGAATGCAACCGCCCAGGGTCCGTGCTCGTTTGATGCCTGGGAGGGTATACTTGGCGGTGTAAGGGTACAGGTGGCAGTCGAAGAACCGGAGTCCAACGCAAAACTTTGCGGTCCGGCCTGTGCCAATGAGATTTTTGTCCACGATGGCTCAATTCTTGGTGTCCCGGATGCTGAAAAATGGAAACAGGTTCGCACCGAAGGGATATCCACGGGAATCACTTATCTCTCCGCAGTGGCAGCACTTGCGGCAGCACGGATCGAAGAAGCTGCCCGTTGTAGGAAATCCACGGTCGTCCAGGTAAAGATGGCAAAACTTCCCAGCGACATTAACTTAAAAATTGATGAGTTCGCGATGAGAGCAGTCACCGATAACAATAAGAAAGTTGATGTGCGGGGACCGGTATTTTTGTCAGTTAGATCTACCGTTCAGGAATAATTTTTTTTTTACTTTTTTTCGACTAATAAAGGTAATCTACGTCCACAATGTTAGAAATAGATAACATTAATAATGATGAATGTTAGAAATATATAACACCCGGATGTGACAAAAATGAAACAAAGAAATCTCTATCGAATCATTATCGGGACGCTGATGGCTGTCAGCGGTCTCGTATCCCTTGTACTTGCAGAGGGTGAAGCCGTCACAGGTCCAATCCTTCTTGTTGCAGGGCTTGTCTTCCTTATCACGGGCATCATTCGGCATATCAGGGATGGTGAGAGCCCTGAATCTGATGAACGATCGAAAAAGATCGGAGCTTATGGACTCTCATTTGCCTGGCTGACAGGACTCTTCTTTATGTTCGGCCTGTTCTGGCTGGATTACCTGAATATAGTGAGACTCGGGACCCAGATTGCGCTCGCTCTTTCTATTGTAGTACTCGCCCTTTCAGCCCGGTTGTACCAGATGTACCTGTTCCGGAGAGGAGATATTGAATAACATTTTCTGGGGGGCAGACGCGTGCAGACACGAATAAAAGAGTACCGATCCCGCTTATCCATGACCCAGGATGACCTTGCCAGAAGGGTAGGAGTACGACGGGAAACAATCGTTTTTTTAGAACAGGGAAAGTATAACCCCTCACTCATACTTGCACACGATGTTGCCCGTGCCCTGCACGCAGGGATCGATGACCTGTTTATCTTTGATGATGGGCCGGAGCCTGAGAGCCCGGAACAG
Source organism: Methanoregula sp. (assembly GCA_041480465.1). GTDB lineage: Archaea > Halobacteriota > Methanomicrobia > Methanomicrobiales > Methanospirillaceae > Methanoregula. The sequence continues at coordinate 4,585 of JBGOZZ010000074.1, forward strand.
CGTGTAGTTCTTATTGATTAACATCCCCGATCAGGGAGGGGACGCCTGCCCGGATTCTGCGGACATTCCGGGACATTCACTTTTTTTCCTGAGGGGCACACAAATCCCCGAGGATCAGAATGGCAGATTCCTTATCGAGTGGCTGGTTATCATTCCCGCATTTAGGCGAGTAAATGCATGACGGGCATCCCACATCGCACCCGCAGTCCCGTACAAGTTCATGTGCACTCGAAAACACATCAGGAAGAATCTCATACGCTTTCTCGGCAAGTCCGATCCCGCCCTCGTAACCGTCATATACAAAAACCACAGGTTCGCAAGGCTCACCAAATCCAGGTGAGGATATTCCCCCGACATCCCAGCGGTCACACATTACATGCAGGGGCATGAGAGCGATAATCGCGTGTTCAGCGCCATGCAGCCCTCCGGCAAAATCGAGATCTGAACATGTAATACGCTGTTCAGTGTCCGGTGTGGGCACAAACCAGAATGCCTTTGTCCTGAAGGTAATCGGAGGCAAATCGAGGGGTTCCACACCAATGATTGTGTCTTTACGTTTGATCTTGTAGCTAGTGTACTGTTCAGTCACTTCCACTTCGCCAAACGCACACCGTGCACCCTGTATCACTCGTGTCTCCAGAACCTCAATAACAGAAAGATCAACCTGTTTGAGCGGCTGAGTATAGTAGTCTACATCGGTCTCTGTTACCCGGATAGTGTGCGTCTCTAAATCCATTTCATTGACCACATAGGTTTCACCCTGGTGCAGCATGATCGCCCCGGTATGTGCCTCGCGGTAAGCCTGCGCCTGGTTCATGGTCTCGAGCAGCCGGCCGTGGCACATGATGCGGAATGTTGAACCGGGAATGCCGTCGAGTCTTACCGCGTCCGCAGCCCTGCCCCGCCCGGAATATACCCACCCGCGGCTTGTTTTCCTGATAAGGTCACTGGATGCAAGTTCAGAAAGGAGCTTGGGGAATGTCTCTCCGAAAAACTCTTGGTCCTGTGTCTCACGCAGGGGCAGTTCGGCGGCAGCGCAGAGCAGGTGACCGGAAACGATATAGGGATTTCCCGTATCGATGATTGCGTGCTCGTGCGAACGGCTGAAAAAATGGTGGGGATGATGCATGAAATACTGGTCGAGGGGATTTGCAAATGCAACAAGAATCGCAAGTGAATCATCTCCTTTTCTCCCGGCCCGGCCCGCCTGCTGCCGGGTTGACATCATGGTCCCGGGATACCCGGCTATAATTACGGCGTCCAGTGATCCGATATCGATCCCGAGTTCAAGCGCATTGGTTGAGACAACACCCTTCATCGTGCCTTCTTTCAGATGGCGTTCGATAACCCGTCGTTCTTCTGGCAGGTAGCCGGCCCGGTAGGCTGATATCGATTCCGCAAGACGTGCAGATGAACGACGCACGTCTTCCCGTGCCCAAAGTGTTACCAGTTCTGCCATTTTCCGGGAACCGGTGAAACAGAGTGTCTGCAGATTGTCTTTCACGCAGGATACCAAGAGATCCTTTGTCTCCTGATACGTGGAGCGTTCGCCGATACCATCATAAAAAGGGTTGTACAGGACAAAATGTTTCCTGCCATGCGGGGAACCGTCTTCATTGACAAGCTCAAATGGCAGTCCTGTGAGCTTGCCAGCAAACTCCAGCGGATTTGCCAGTGTCGC
>JBGOZZ010000075.1:0-6251 GCA_041480465.1 Methanoregula sp.
ATTTATATAACTACCGTTGGAGTAATCATTCATTAAGAGGTGTATTGATGGTTGATGTCGAAAAACATGAGCCGAATCTGCAGGGGTCAGACCTGAATGAATGGCGCAAAATGCAGTTGAACCCGGATCATACAAGTCAGGGGATCTATCGGACTATCGGTGCAAGAAACCCGTATGCCTTGGCTGAGCGGATCGAGAACGCCGGACCGATCTCGTGGAGTCCCACAGATTTCATGGCAAACAGAGAAAAACTCGTCCAGATCCTTTCAAAAATGCCAAGAATGCGTAAGATCCAGTATGAAGAACTGTTCAATTTCGATCCCAAAAAAAAATCTCCGCTCTACGCGGTAAGACGCGTTCGGACTCCCACCCATGACGCTCCCGAAGATAAGCCCTGTACAAAGACCGGCGATTACTGGGATATATATTGCATTCCCGGTACAACGACCGCAGCCCCTTATTGTAAAGTCGGCCGCATACCCACAAAAAGTGAAGTAATTGATGATCCCGTGCAGGGATGCTCCTACGATTGTTATTTCATCGCTGCCTTATGTTCTGTAGCCTTCTTGAATTACCCGAATTTTCCGGTTTTTGCAACAATACCTCTCAAAGAGACGTATGATATAACATTTTATTATCATGATGGCACCCCGAGAACCATTACGGTCACCCACGATCTTTTGCTTGAAGCAACGGGAAAATCTCCGGTTTTTGCCCGCCCTTCAACTTCTAACGAGGTCTGGTCAGCGATTTATGAGAAGGCATATGGCGAATTTATGTTGCTATTCCGGTCAACAAAACCTTATCGAGGAAATCCAGATTATGCAAACCTCCCGCTACCTGACATATCAACATTTCCAGGGGGGAATCCTCTTGAATCCCTCGTACACCTGACAAAACTATCGTGGACTCTGGATACAACGTATTTCAACATTGAGAAATTCCAGGGTCAGTGTTTTACTAAGATCAGTAATGCAATCTATTCGACGGATGCTATCAACGGGATCACAAAATATCCCATGGTGGCGTGGACGTACCTCAACGCCGGTGAGGCTAATACCGCTCATCCTAATGATCCTCCCATCAGCTATAGCAATGAAATTATTGTCGGGAACCACTCATACTCGATCCTCGGGACAGTGATAAACAACAGTAAAAATTACATCGTGTTACGAAATCCTTATGGCAGGTTATGGGGTGCAGATCCAGATGATCCCTCATTAAGTAACTATCTCTATAAAGGTCTCTGGTCACCTCCGGGATTCAGTAAAACGCTGTCTGTGGTTGACGGAATTTTTGCCCTGGAGGCTGGGAAGTTCGAACGTTATTTTAAATTCTTTGGCTGGGTCCAGTAATACTATATTTTTAATTCTGAAATCGCGCAATGCGCCAAAGACGAAGAACGATTTAAAATAAGACGAAGTGTATCAAGGTGAAATTCCATGAGTAAGAAACTGCACTCGACAGTTCTCCTCCTTCTTTCATTGTTCTTACTGATCAGTTATATTTCCAGTCCCGTCATCGCACTTGGCACGGAAACACTGGTTACAACCGGGACACCGGACTCAAACCAGGCCAATCCGTCAACCTGGGGAAATTATATCGTCTGGGAGGACCAGCAGGGTGGAAATAACGCCATCGTTCTCTACAATGTAATTTCCGGGGAAGAACAAACGATCAGTTCACCATCCGCTCAAGCCCACTCTCCAAGAATACAGGGAGACAATGTTGTTTGGTATGAAAATTCTGGCGTGGGCTCGGATATCTTAGTATACAATATCATCTCAAATGTCACAACCCGGGTGACCAGTTCACCTCCGGAAAAACTGAACCCTGTAATTTTCGGTAACAAAATTGTGTGGCAGGAGTACTTTGATACCTATGACATCTACCCCTATTATGATCTGCAGTTATACGATCTCACCACCCCCGGCCAGATAACAAATATCACTCCGCACGCAGGAACTCCGGGTATCGATTCCAGTTCTCACGAATTCCCTTCTATCTGGGGTGATACCGTTGTCTGGCAGGACTGGGATGATGCCCGGCAGACATACGAGATTTTTGCGAATAACACACTAAGCGGAATTCTAACCCAGATCTCGGACGACGGGGGCGCAGGATTCTGGAAATATCATCCCGTAATTTCCGGGGACACGATTCTCTGGAGTGACTACCGGAACGGTGATGCAGATATCTTCTCAGATTCAGTAATCCCTACGGGTAACATAGACATTACCCCTTACAGTCCCTCAACTCAGGATATGCCGGCAGTGTTCGGGGATTTTGTGGTATGGCTGGATAACCGGGATCATGCTTTTTATTATCAGGTTGGTCTGAAAAATCTCACAACAACTCAGGAAACCTATCCTGCAACACCATCCTCCCATATACCAATGTCTTTTGTGACTTCACCTTCCCTCTACAGCAATCGTATTGTCTGGGAGGATGACAGGATCCCGGGCGGGAATGATGATATCTACATGTATACCGACGGTGTATCGGTCACCTGCCCGGTAGCCGGTTTCACCCAGAATATCACTACCGGCAGTCCGGGAGAGGTTGTTCAATTCCTTGATATCTCAACACCTCCCCCATCCCATTGGTTATGGGATTTTGGTGATGGAAGTACAACTCATTCTCAAAATCCGACTCATTTATACCCAACCTCAGGGGTCTTCCCCGTCACCCTTACGGTTGGCACCCCCTATTGTCGGAATTCAACGGGCATCAGCCCCTCCCACAATGTGTCCGTTGGATCTGCTCCTTTGGTCAGTTTTTCGGGATCTCCCCGGGAGGGGATGGTCCCCCTCACCGTGACATTCTCAGAAACCTCATCCGGGACGCCAACCGCATGGAACTGGTCGTTTGGCGACGGCGAATTCTCGGAAAGCCAGACTACTACTCATACCTATACGACAGGTGGTGTATATACCGTAAAATTGAACGCTACAAATGCATATGGGACGGGGACATTATCAAAAACGGCATATATCACGGTTACAACCGGGGCTCACGAGATTGCTTTCACGAATATCACAGGAATAAGCGTACATCCGGTAAATTCAAGTCCCTACCTTGTTTATGACAAGTCATCTCTTCCTCAGTATGCCCTGTCCTCAGACAAATCAATACTGGTATCAAATCCACCTATGACTTTTGGCTGGCAGAATATCACGTTCGTTTCAGGCGAGGGTGGCGGGTTTGCTGAGGATCCTGCCACAATCCAGGGAAATCTGTCACGCACAATCCTGAAAACAAAGGATATAACTCCTGCTGGTTTTTCAGACAGGGTCGGGAGCAATATTAAGGTAAATTACCGGATGAATACTGCATTGTACCGGTACCCCGGGTGGCTTATCACGGATATCTGGGAGGGGACAACACCTTCTGATAATGATAACTTCCAGATCATCTACACTCGTTCAAATTTCGCCACGATGAATCCTGCATACACCATCAATATAACCCGCAATAATCTCACCGTTCCGGCAGATGCTACCCTCAATGCAAGTGCCGGCGCAGGCTGGGTGACAGGATCCGAGGGCTTAGACTGGGGAAGGCAACATACATTCGTATTAGCAACAGGATACGATGCCGAGGGAAATCTGAACGGAATTGTTTTCCCAACACAGTATATGTTCAACGACACCTCCAGACATCTCGAGTATTTTGAATCTGATATTCCGGCCCAGTATGGTTATTTCAACAAATTTGCCCTGGTCAGACTCTCCGGCAGCGGTAACCCCTTCCAGCTGATCACCCTTACACTCTCAGAAATCATCAGTCATTCAGTTAACCTTCCATCATCTGACAGCACAGAAATTTCTGCGCCCGTTTCCGTTGTCATTCAAAACACGACATCTCCTGCGATAAAAACACCCGTCCCTCCGGATACAGGCAGGACTGCCAAAATCTACGTGAATGCACAGGGTGTTGTAACCCAGGCGACCACGCTGCAGTCCACGGATGGTCTTGCCAGTCTATCCATCAGGGAGGGTATTATCGTAAAAAACAGTACCGGTGCGGCGCTTTCATCGATTACTATCAAATCGATACATGACGAGAGTGTTCCTGGCATCCCTGAAGGTTCTGCATTTACTTATACCGGCATGGCGTATGAGCTGCAGCCGGATAATAGCACATTCTCACCATCAATTTCCCTTAATTTCACTGTTCCCCAGGCACACTGGGGTTGGGATTTTATTGTAAAAACATATGATGGAAAGAACAGTGCATGGCTGGATGTGCCCACGAGCTACAACCCGGAGACTGGTGTGGTTACTTCACAGATATCGCATTTCTGTTTTTTCGCCCTCTTCAGTAAAGCTGTTACCCCGGCACCTTCTGCTGCAGTGACAACAATTCCAATGCCCACCCCCGCCGTGGCCATTGCTTCACCACCTCCTACAGCAGTATCTGTTTTTTCGGGCATACTGATGTGGGTCACCGACATGATTATAAAAAATGCGGTGTTCGTAGCGGGCCTGGTAATCCTTGCAGTTGCTATTTTCCTGTATGGCAGGAAACGCAGGCGTGACCGGGTAATGTATCTCCTCTAATACAGATCCTGGTGATCATACACGAGGGGAGCGGGTTTCTGTTTTGTTATATCTTCTTCAATCCCTTTGACAAAGCCCATTGCGATAATTATCACCGGTACGATCTCAAGTCTTCCCAGCCACATCAGGAGAATAAAGATATATTTGATCGAGAGCGGGCTTGCTGTCGAGATGAACCCGACCGTGAGCCCGACGTTGCTCAACGCAGAGACCAGTTCAAAAATCACCTCATCGAGCCCGAATGAAGTGATATATACATGCAAAGACACGATGGTCGCGACAAATATTGTCAGGACATAGACCATGATAACGAGCATGTTCCGGGAGATTGCCAGTTCCGAGATCTCCCTTGATAGTGTCCGCCTGCCAAAACGGAGGGGTACGAGCACATGGCTGCTCACAAAGAAACGCCGGAACCACCATCGCACTCCTTCATACGCAAGCATCACACGGTTTACCTTGATGCCTCCTGCAGCACTTCCCATAGCTCCTCCTATAAACATCATCATCCCGACCACGGCAATCGGTATCGCCACCCATGTATGCGGGTTGGAATTCTGAAGGCCGCAGGTGCAAAGTCCCGATATGGCTGTGAATACTCCCTGGCGGAATGCTGTACCGAGAGGCAGATTGCCAAAGATGAAGAGATCCCACGTTGTGATGAGAGAGCCTGCGAGCGCAATCAGGAGCAGTACTTTAACGGTCTGGTCGCGGAACATATCGCGGATTTTTCCGTTATACAGCAGAAAGAAGATTTTGAACGGGATTGCCCCGGCAAACATCACGGGTATCAGCAGGACTTCCAATAGCGGGTTGTTGTAGTATGCAAGCCCGCCGGTATGAATCGTGAAACCTCCCGTGGCAATTGCAACCATCACAAGATTCAGCGAATCCCACAGGGGTATTCCTGCACCCATGATCATGCCCGTGAATGCAAAGGTTAACACAAGATAGATCATCCACATCCGCCGGCTGGTTGTGACGACGGAAGACACCAGTTCTTCTTCCCGTCCCTCAGCGCGGTAGAGCCGGAAGAGCGAGACCCTGGTCTTCCGTCGCAGGGAGATACCGAATGCAATGATACCGATCCCACCGATCCACTGGGTGAATGATCGCCAGAAAAGGAGTGTTTTTGGCGTGGAGTCCAGCGATGTAATCATGGTAAAGCCGGTGCCTGTCCAGCCCGACATTGCTTCAAAGATGCTGTCGGTATACGACATATTCAATCCGAATACAAAGGGGAATGCACCGATAAGCGCTATAGCAAGCCATGAAAACGCGACAGCAATAAGGGTACCGGAAAATGATGGTTCAAGATCCTCATACGATATGCGGGAAAGCAACCAGCCTAAACCAAGGAACAGGAACGGGGCAGAGGCAACAGGGAGGATCATATCCCATTCGCGGAAGATGACGAGGACAAGAAAAGGCAGCAGTGAAGCGATGCCAAGGAACTCAAAAATGAGACCCATATCGTGCGCGATCATGGCGATATGCTCGATGCGCTTCATCTGACAACCCAGCTGATTGGTTTTTTTATATTGTTATGGGTATCGCTTTTCCGGTAGTGGCTTTTTCATTACCGGGATAACAACACCTATTAATTTCAGGCCCGGTACATTAGGTATTCAACCATGAACACGCGTCGTAATGATCTTTTTTTATTCGTGCTCATCTTCATTCTCTTCC
>JBGOZZ010000076.1:0-6223 GCA_041480465.1 Methanoregula sp.
ATCAAGGGGTGGCTTGATACGGGCGAAAAGACGCATAACCTCCTGCTCCAGCGGGATGTCGTAGAGTCACTCACCGGGATCACACTCGCTGCAGCCCAGGAGATCGCGGAGAACAACCCTCTCGGTATGGACGAAGTATTCCTGCGGATGCGTGATATGGTTCTCGGGCGCTATGTTACCTGTCACGGTCGTGAGATCGATAACCGTCTGCTGGCCAATATATGCGAGCGCCTTGCCTTTGAGACCGGAGAACATGCAGCACTGCTGAACAGGGCCGGGGGTGCATTATGAGCGCGAATCCTCGTGACCTGGGGCGAAGGGAGGGGGCGTTTGAACGCGAACCGGCACGACGGGTCTTTGCCGCGGAACTTCGCGAGTGCCGGTACCAGTTCAAAGAGGGTGAAGACGAGAAGAGTCCGACATTTGTCCTGCTCCCGAGCGGTGAGCGTTGTAACCGGATTTTTTTAGTTGGTACCCTGACCGAGAAGCAGCGCCAGGGAGATCAGAATATATTCTACCGCGGAAGGGTGGTCGATCCTTCCGGAACATTTTATGTAATGGCAGGCAGCTACCAGCCGGAAGCGATGCAGCAGCTTGCAAAGATCGACACTCCGGCATTTGTCGCTGTCGTTGGAAAGCCCAACCTGTACCAGACACCCGATGGAGCTTTCCTTGTCTCTGTCAGGGTAGAGTCCATCACAATCGTCGATAAAGAGACCCGCGATCTCTGGGTGCTGGATACTGCCGCACGAACGCTCGACCGGATTGATGTGTATACAACAGGTGCTGAACCGGACGTCGTAAAAGCAAAAGAACAGTATCCTGGTATAGATGTCAATGCGTTCCGGAAGACGGCGTACGATGCATTGGCCCAGATCAGGATATGATCCTTTTTTTAAGAAATTTCAGCAACAGCAAACCTTATTGTTCACCATACTAACTATTCTCCGATCCCTATGGAGCCAAAAGAGTTGAGCCTGCTCATCAAGGACCTTGACACAAAGGTGCTCAAAGAAGAGGCGAAGAAACTGGGCTTGAAAATGGGGCGTTGTCCCACCAAGCTGAGCATCGCAAAGATGCTTCCGAAAGACGTCCTGAAAAAACTCACAAAAAAGTGAAGTACTATCTCCCTCTCATGAGCGGTGTGACTGCGCCTGCCACTGCTCCATCACTTCGCAGCCTTCCACAAACACCAGTTTGTGTTTACGTGCGTAGAGCCTGGCATTTTCTTTTGACAGTGCATAACCGGATTCATCATCCAGCATCTCGCAGATAGTAATCGCCGGCGTAATACCCGCCATCTGCGCCATCGCGATTGAGAGCTCGGTCTGCCCTTTCCTCTGGTCGAGCAGACCATCCGCCGCCCGGAGGAGCGCCATATGGCCCGGGGTACGGAAGACCTCATGGAAGCTCACGCCACCTCCGTTAAGGGCCCGTTTTACCTGTTCAGCGATCGCGTTAACCGTAAGCGTCCGGTCGCGGTCGGTGATCCCCGTGAATGTGTTGCGGTGGTTCACCCAGAGCGAGAAGGATGAGTGATTCTTTCTGTCGTAGGGAATGTCACCTTCGCGCTCTGCCACCGCGATTGCCCGAAGAGCGTCGCTGGCAAAAGGCAGGCCGAGGCGCTGGGCTGCGACAGGATGAACTGCCGTACAGATCAAACCTCCGCCATCCTTACGCATCTGCACTATATGACGGGGTGTTACAGCATCAGACCGGATAGCAAAATCTGTCTCACCTTCCCGGTCATCAAAATCGTAGAGCAGGATGAACTTCCCGTCCCGCAACGCCGCCAGCGCATCATCAATCATTGCCCAACCTCGACATTCACGGTATCCGTATCTTCAACCCCGAGTTTCCGGCGCAGCGCGACGGGTGCGATCACTTCAATGATATCTTCCGGATAGTGTGTCCTGCCGGGTACGACAATCCCACAGGGAACATCACCGATACGGCACGGGAGACACTTTGCATCGCCAAATGTTCTGCCATCAGTGGAAAAGCCCTTGATCCGGATCCAGCCGAGGCTGTCGATCTTCTTGCGCACCGGAAGACCAGAAGAGGGGAGACGGATGTTGAGCGTCCCCGGGTACGGTTCAAACCCCAGAACCGTCCTGAACTGCTGCTTGTAGGGTTCAAGGCTCATGTAATACTTCCCTTCGCCAATTCCGCTGACCACGGTGCCGGACAGTATATAACCTTTATTGCATTCGGAAAAAATCCTGCAGAAATCCTGGTACTCTTTCCGCAGCTCCTCTTCACCATTGCTGGTAACTGTTACATGCTGACCATCTGCGGCAATAGTACGTGTAATAAGACCACGGGATTCAAGCCCCTTCAGCCTTCGGGAAGCGGTCTGCTGGCTGATGGCCAGCATCTCGCCGATCGTCTGTGATGAGACAAAGACCGGGCTCTTGCAGCCACCCCGCAATGCAATTACCTTGAGACACTGGAGATCTTCAGCGGGAATCATGCTTATCAAAATTGAGGTGCTTATTATTTATGGGTTGCTCTTCGGACACTTTTCCGTCGTGATTCGTTCAATGTCGAATACACGTTCGTTAATTATATAACGCCACGGGTTCTTTGTAATGAGCATGAAATCCGGATTGCGTAACCAGCTTGCCGAGAAAATGGCAGGCGAGATTACCCTGTCGGATTCGCCAGGACACGCGCTGAAAAAATGGCGTATGAACTTTGAGATCGCACCGGGTGTCCTTTCGGACCGTCTCGGTGTATCTCCGTCTGTTATCAGCGACTACGAAAGCGGAAGAAGAAAAAGCCCTGGTACTGCCGTTGTCGGCAAAATTGTCGACACACTCCTTGCTATCGATGAGGAGAATGACGGCAGACATATCCAGAAATTTTCAACCATGCTCTTTTCCAATGTTGAAGATGATGTGATTTACGACATCCACGAATATGCCACAGCGGTCCCGCTCAAAGATTTCTCTGAAGCTATCGGGTGCACGCTCCTCTGCGGATCGCTGGACCAGGTTCTTTTTGGATATACGGTGGTCAACAGCCTGAATGCGATCATGCAGTTCTCGTCTGATGAGTTTAACCGTATCTACGGCTGGAGCACGGAGAGGGCGGTTGTCTTCACTAACGTTTCAACCGGAAAATCACCGATGGTTGCGATTCGTGTCACTCCATTCAAACCAAGATGTGTGGTGCTGCAGGGGATAGATGCTGCTGATGTTCACCCTATCGTGGAGAAGATGGCAGAACGGGACCACATTACGGTGATGTGCACGGGCATGGAAATCGACAAAATTGTGAGTACATTGAGGGAAAAAGAATGGTAGGCATCATTACCTACGGTGTGTATATACCGAGATACCGGATCAAGGTTGAAGAAATTGCGAAAGTCTGGGGCGCAAATGCCGCTGATATATCCGGGGGACTGGGCGTTTTTGAGAAGTCTGTCCCCGACCTTGACGAGGATGCGGCAACGATTGCGGTTGAAGCAGCGCGTAATGCGTTGCTCCGCAGGACGATCGATCCAAAGGACATTGGCGCGGTGTACGTAGGCAGCGAATCCCACCCCTATGCGGTAAAACCTACTGCGTGTACCGTAGGTGAAGCGATTGGTGCAACGCCCAACATGACCGCGGCGGATTATGAGTTTGCCTGCAAGGCAGGTACAGCAGCGATCCAGACCTGCATGGGCCTGGTGAAAAGCGAAATGATCACGTACGGTCTTGCCATCGGCTCAGATGTGTCCCAGGGTGCGCCAAGCGATGCCCTCGAGTATACCGCAGCAGCCGGCGGTGCCGCATTCCTGATTGGGCGGGATGATCCCATTGCTGCCATCCATCATACCTGCTCTTTCACAACCGATACACCGGACTTCTGGCGACGGGAAGGCCAGGACTACCCGCGGCATGGAGGCAGATTCACCGGGGACCCGGGCTATTTCAGGCATGTTGAGGGAGCGAGCAGGCTGCTCTTTGAACAGACCGGTAAGACCCCCACGGATTTCACGTATGCGGTCTTCCACCAGCCGAACGCGAAGTTCCCGCAGAAGGTCGCCAAAAACCTGGGATTCACGCTGGATCAGATCAAGCCAGGGCTTGTGGTGCCAACGCTCGGGAACACGTACTCGGGAGCATCCCCTATCGGGCTTGCCGCAACACTCGACATCGCAAAACCGGGAGATACGATCTTTGTCTGCTCATTTGGTTCCGGGGCTGGCAGCGATGCATTCGATATCGAGGTCACCGATGCAATCCTCTCTGACAAATTCCGGCGTGGTGCTGCACCGGGAGTCAGGCAGCTGCTGGAAAATCCCATTTACCTTGACTATGCCCGGTATGCCGTGCATAAGGGGAAGATCGTGATGCAATCATGAGAGATGTTGCAGTTATCGGCGTAGGATGCACGACCTTTGGCGAAAAATGGTCGAGCGGGTTTCGCGAACTCTTTATCGAAGCAGGAGCGCTTGCTCTTGAGGATGCCCAGCTTTCCGGCGAAAAGATCGATGCGATGTATGTCGGCAACATGAGTGCAGGGCGGTTTATCGAGCAGGAGCATATCGGTGCATTGATTGCCGACTACGCTGGCCTCGCAACGCACCATATTCCCTCGACAAGAGTTGAAGCTGCCTGCGCTTCGGGCGGTCTTGCCTTCCGCCAGGCAGTGATTGCCGTTGCAAGTGGCATGGAAGACATTGTGGTTGCAGCCGGTGTCGAAAAGATGACCGATGTGGAACCGGGCGCGAGCACCGATACCCTCACCGGCGCTGCCGACCGTGAATGGGAGGGGTTTGTGGGCGCAACATTCCCCGGTCTGTACGCAATGATAGCTACGGATTATATGCACCGCTATCCCCTGACACGCGAGCAGCTCGCACAGGTCGCGGTGAAGAACCATTACAATGGTGCGAGAAACCCGATCGCACAGTACCAGCAGGAGATCACCATTGCGACGGTCATGAATTCCACCATGGTCGCCGAACCCCTGCGGCTTTTCGACTGCTCGCCGGTTACTGACGGCGCAGCTGCGGTCATCGTTGCGCCGCTCTCCCGTGCAAGAGAATTTACTGATGCACCGATCAGAGTGCTTGCGAGTGCCCAGGCAAGTGACACCATCACCCTCCATGACCGGCGCGATATCTCGACTCTCGACGCAACGGTCGTGGCAGGCCAGAAGGCTTTCAGGATGGCAAAACTAGCTCACAAGGATATCGACATGGTGGAAGTGCATGACTGCTTCTCGATAGCGGAGATATGTGCCATTGAAGACCTTGGGTTCTGCAGGAAAGGGGAGGCAGGGAAATTCACCGCCGACGGGGAAACGGCGCTCGGCGGCAGGATACCAGTCAATACAAGCGGCGGGCTTAAGGCCTGCGGGCACCCGGTTGGCGCGACCGGGATTAAGCAGGTATATGAAATTACCAAGCAGCTCCGGAACGAGGCAGGGAAGCGCCAGATCGATGATGCGAAGATCGGGATGACCCATAATGTGGGGGGTACCGGCGCAACAGTTGCTATTCACATTCTCGGGAGGGTCTGAGATGTCGGTCGCACGATTCTGGAGAAAGATCCCCCAGCGGTATAACATGATTGGGACAAAATGCGAGACCTGTCAACGGCATTTCTTCCCCCCGCGGACCTTCTGTCCTGACTGCCGCAGGAATGGCAGGATTGTCGATCACAAGTTTGCGGGGTCTGGCACGATTGTAACCTATACCGTTATCCATACGGCAAATGAACAGTTCGAAGCCTTCACCCCGTATGTGATCGCGATCGTGAAGCTCGATGAGGGGCCGCGAATGACAGCACAGATTGTCTGCAACCCTGAAGAAGTGAAGATCGGTATGCGGGTAAAAAGCGTGTTCCGCCGAATCGCCACTGATGGTGAGAGCGGTATCATCCACTACGGTACAAAATTTGTGCCAGTGGAGTAATTTCTATCTTATTTTATTGTTCACGAATTCTAACCGCTCGTCGGGGCCCCGCCCCCGCCACCCGGACATTCCCTGATTGCGATAACTCTTGAACACGTTTCCCGATTAATCTGATATTTTCCCGTCCAGTTCTGGCAATGGGTAGCGTAAATCCCGACATGGTGTGTTGCGCGCAGGGAATCGTAGAGGAAGGGAATCGTAGAGGAAAATTTCAATGATAGCCGGAATTCCCGGGGGGGTTCACCCCTCTCCCACTCTCACATCAAATACCGCATGCCACTGACCCGGCGAATACGACCGCACCACCCGCTC
>JBGOZZ010000077.1:0-6187 GCA_041480465.1 Methanoregula sp.
ACCTTTACCAGCAGGTCATCGGGGAGAAAGGGACGCCCGTCATATCGCAGGATTTTTTCATCGGCTGTAATCCCATGCCGCCCAGCGAGCACAGCAAGTTGTGCCGTTGCATTCTCCTCTACCGAGATCAACTTCCTGACCCCCGCCATTGCTTTTTTCAGCTGATCGGCGGGGAACGGTGAGAGTACCACGGGCTGGATCACCCGCAGCCCAAGAAGTGCAGCAATTTCATTGCACACCCCCTTTGTAGATCCCCAGCAGAACAGTGCGGTGGGGGCATCAGGGATGCCGGATACATTGACACCAGCATATCCCCGCATCTCGTCTGCCAGCATTTCTCCCTTCCGGAGACGTTTCTCCGTCATCTGCCCGACGATATGTGCATCTTCTGTAGTGATACCTGCTTCATCATGGGCATAACTGTTCACCTTGATCACGGCATCTTTCATGCCGGGAAAAGCAATCGGGGAGACACCGTCTGGCATATCTGCGTACCGGAGATATGGAGCCGTCCCCGCCCACTGTGGCGAGTCCATGTTCCGTACTTCGGAAATTGGAGTGGGGTCGACACTGTATGTCCCCTCAGAAAGCGTCTTGTCGGAGAGGATAAATGCGGGGATCTGGAATTTCCATGCAATATTCATGGCAACTTCTGACCAGTACAGCGCTTCCGGTGCATCCCCCGGAGCAACAATCAGTCGCGGGTATTCTCCCTGCCCGGCATGAAGGACGAAATGGAGGTCTGACTGGGCAGTATAGGTAGGCAGCCCGGTGGAGGGGCCGGTCCGCTGCGAAACGAGAAGCGTGATGGGCAATTCTGCCATCCCGGCAAGGGACAGTCCTTCGGTCATCAGGCAGAACCCGCCTCCCGAAGTACCGACAGCCGACCGCTTACCCGTGTACGCAAACCCGAGTGCCATCAGGATTACCGCGATCTCGCTCTCCGGGTGCACAACCGTAATGCCGAACTTCTCTTTTTGTTCGGCAAGGAAATGGAGGAGGCTTGATGAGGGCGTCATGGGGTACGAGACATAGGCATCAAGCCCCCCGTTTACCATACCGAGCCCGATCGCTTCATTCCCGGTGAGGAGCGGATACGGGGGTTTTGTCCCTTTGCTTACAGGGCGTACTGTCTGCAGTTGATCGTACGCTCTCTTTGCCACTTTCAGGTTAAGATCGACTCCTTTGGGGATATGGCTTTTAAAAACATCTTCAACGATATTCCATTCAATTCCTGCGGCTTTTGCAAACCCCCCGATAATTGCCGAGTTCCCCATGATCGCGGGGGCGTTTTCACCCGCCAGGATGGCTTTTACCGGAATACCCTGGCCGGCAGATTTCACCTGGTCTGCATTGAATATGATTGCCGTATCCCTGGAACACCGGTCCCTGTGCTGGTCCACGGTCTCCCTGTTTATCGCCAGTAAAAAATCAAGGGTTTTCCAGCAGGTCCCTATACCCTGTTCTGAACCGCGTATAATTGCAAAATTATGTCCCCCCCGGATAAGCGAAGGGTAATCAAAATACAGGTAAATATGGTAACCGATATGATTGAGCAGCTGGGCAACCAGCGCCCCTGCACTATTGATACCATCACCTGCTTTTCCTCCAATCAGCACAGATACGTCTTTCATGAATGCCTCCAGTATGTTCTGATAATTCTGCAGGTGTAAATACGTTGGCATACAGGTTGTCTGAAGTTCTCCTGCAACGAGTGTAATGATCGCTTCGACAGTTCAAAAAATCAAAGTTCACTTACGCAGAAAGCACCATTGTGTGCCACTATCCTGTCCACACTATATACAGGATGGGCGTATTTTTTCAAGGGTATAATGAATTGATTTGAACCGGGCTGCCATGCCGTACATAATGGCTGATACACAATGGATCAGAATCGTATGACGGTAAAGAGGTGGAATCGTGAATAACGAGAGTTTGTTTTCGGGTAAGCAGGCATAGTCCGCTGAAGTGCTGCAGGTGCACTGGGAAACATCGGTGACAAAAGGGCACTTGAGCCTTTAACCTGGTTACAGGATGATGATTATGTTTCGTAAAGCGGCGATCGAAAGGATCCATTATAAAAACTAACGATAACGCCTTTTAAAGAGTGCGGGATGCCACTACATGTGTGTCCCCTGTTTTCTCATCACCTGTTCAAGAATATTCTTCAGGTCATGTATTTTATAGGGTTTTGTCAGTTTTTCGTCAAAACCATAGTCTGAGAAATCCAGGACTGCAGGATCATCTGTATACCCGCTTGATACCACGGCTTTTACATCAGGATCAAGTTTTCTGAGCTGTTTAATCGTCTCTTTTCCGCCAAGCCCTGACGGGACAGAGAGATCGAGGATGACGACATCGAAAGGAACGCCCGCGGCCTTCTCTTTTTTGTAGAGATCGATCGCAGCCAGGCCGTCTCTGGCAAACATGACATCATAATCAAGAAATTTCATGACGTCGCGGGTCATATCAAGGATGATCTGCTCGTCATCCATAAAGAGTACTTTTCCCTTGCCGGACATCAAAAAGCTCTCCTGATTGTGTAGTGATTCATGTCTTATCCACTAAATACTCTGGCATAGGTATACCTTGATGATGGGACGAAGATCTTCTGATTTGCCTGGTTATGTGGAACGGGGGGAAGTACGTATCGCACCGGTTTTTTAAGATGCCCGCAGGCAGGGATGTATGGTGGAACTATGCACATTCCGGCTCACTTTTTCAATGAGCGTAAACGAGCAGCTTCTGCTGTGTCCTCAACTCTCAGAAGAAACGTGCCATGGCAGGGTTTTGTATACGGGAAGACGATGAAATCCGCTTCGAGTCCTATCGCAATCGGGGGCACTCCGATGAGGTGGACGTCAAAAATTTTAAAACCCGGCTGGACATCGATAAACTCCTTAAAATGCTGTCTGATATAGTCCCTGCATTCCCTGAACGATGCGTCCCGCATGAGGATTTCATAGTTCATCGACTCTACGCAGCCCATGGAGTCACCTCATCGATCGCTTTTTTCAGGGGCATCGGGTTATGCACGGCTTTTGCCGCAATTATCGTGCAGGGGAAGTCGACCTGTTTTACCAGATCGTCGTAATGTTCCCCGTAAATAAGGGTGAAGAGCTTCGCCTTCGAGATTGCACGCATGGTCGCGGCATAGCTGATGCCGGCATCGTTGTGGATGAAAACAAAGCAGCGGTCAAAGTCCCGTTTCTTCTCAGAGATCATCGCTATCGCCCGGTCAAGATCCATAACTTCTCCAAGGTAGTGACGGTCAGGATCCGCAATAAGGAGAAGTGTATTTGCTGATTTGTTGCCGGCTACAACCGGAACAATGCCTGATTTTTTGAGCCGGTTGATCAGATACAACGCAATGCTTGTCTGCACCGGCACCTGCGGGCACCCGAGCACCAAGAGCGCCGATCCCAAGGAAGTTGTTGGTTCACCTGACACACTGACCAGTTCCTGCCGTTTTTGTACTCATTCCATTACGTCCGGCAACAGGCAATAATCTTGTGCATTACCTATGCGGTACACCGATAATGCGCTCCGCGTGCGTATAGATGGTAAAACGGTCACCCCGGGAAAAACAAATGAGAGTAATACCTGATGCATCAGCGGTCGCGATCCCCTTATCTGTCGAGGCAGCGCGGGAGATTACTACGGGTATCCCTGCGCGTGCATCCTTCCTGACCATACCGGCAGGCTGCCTTCCGGTACAACCAATCACGCACCTGGAAAGATCGATCCCGTTCAGGATGGCATGACCGACAACCTTATCTACGGTGTTATGCCTGCCCACATCACTGCTTTTTACCACACACGAATCCCCGCTGAAAAGCACCGAACAATGGACTGCGGCGGTCCTGCGCCACACTTCAGTCTCGATTTCCCGGGTGATGGAAAAAACATCTTCCGGCGAGATACGGAGGTCTGATGAAACAACACCAGGTTCTCTGAGGAGGCTCGTGCCACCGGAAGATCCCACCTCTTTTTTCGCATGCGATATATCACACCCGGTATCGGAATAGACACGGATGTTGTCGCCATCAAGCCTGACCTTATCGACGCAGCGGGCAATTCCTTCTGTTATGACAAAGCCGGTACCGAGCTCCTTAAGCTGGTCGCGGCTGGCAACCATATCTGTCACCGGACGGTCATTAAAAAATATCCGGAACCGGTCCTCGATCACTATTGCGTCGTCAATTTCTGCTGCTCTGCCCTTCCTGAACTGGATTCCCCGCTGGTTAAGGTGCATCAAAGCGTCTCCTGATGCACCCACCCGAGGTAGGGGGGATAACCATCTACGACCGGAAGTACGATGATCTCCGGCACTTCGTAGGGATGAAGACTCTTTATTGCTGCGATCACCTCTCCAGCTTTTTCCTTTGTGGTCTTTGCGATAAGCAGGTGTTCCTGTTCATCGCAGAACTCTCCTTTCCAGCGGTAGTACGAACGGACCGGCACTACGTTGACGCAGGCCACAATCCGCTGGTCGACAAGCATCTTTGCCAGAGACCCGGATTTGTCCGGGGGCGCAGTAGAAAAGACCACAATTATCTCGTCCGGCAGGCTCATACGCTCTCATCCTGCATGCCGGTTATCGTTACGGACAGCCTGAAGAACCGTTTTATTCCGATCATTTCCCGCTCCGACTTCATAGGGGTCATTTTTTTGTTCCTGATTAATAAGCATAATCATTCCACCACACTACCTGCCGGGACAGGTACCTGACGGAACGTTAATTACAATAAATCCTGACACCAACAGGTATTAGCTATGTACGCATCACGCATGAGCAGTCTCCCGCCGTACCTTTTTGCCCGGATCGACGAGATGAAAGCGGAACAACAGAAAAAAGGTGTTGACATCATAGATCTCGGTGTCGGGGATCCGGATCTTCCCACACCGCAGCATATCGTTACATCGCTCTGCGAAGCGGCCAGGAACCCGGAAAACCACCATTACCCTTCCTACGCCGGGATGCCTGCCTACCGGAGCGCCGTTGCGGACTGGTATAAAACGCGGTTCAATGTCCTGCTCGACCCGGGAAAAGAGGTTATTGCACTCATGGGTTCCAAAGACGGGATAGCGCATATCGCGGAGGCCTTTGTAAACCCGGGCGACTATGTGCTCGTTCCGGGCCCGGGCTATCCGGTGTACCGGACCGGCACCCTCTTTGCCGAGGGGATTGTGCATGAGATGCCGCTGACAAGGGAGAATAATTTTGTTCCTGTGCTTGACGATATCCCAAGAAAGGTCGCAAAGGCAGCAAAGCTCATGTTCATCAACTACCCGAATAACCCGACTGCGGCAGTCGCACCTGATGGCTTCTACCGCGAGGTGGTTGACTTTGCACGGGAGCGTAATATCATCGTGGTCTCGGATAATGCGTACTCCGAGATCGCGTACGACGGATACCGTGCTCCTTCTTTCCTTGAGACACCGGGGGCACATGAGATCGGCATCGAGATGCACTCGCTTTCAAAGACCTACAATATGACCGGCTGGAGGATCGGCATGGCAGTCGGCAATGCAGACATACTTGCCGGGCTCGGGCGGGTCAAGACCAACGTGGACTCCGGGGTCTTTAATGCAGTCCAGCAGGCGGCGATCACCGCACTTCACGGACCCCAGGATTGCGTGAAAGATGCCTGCAGGGTCTACGAGGAGCGGCGGGACGTCCTCATTTCAGGATTGCGGGATCTTGGATTTGATGTTCCATCACCCAAAGCGACATTCTATGTCTGGCTTCCGGTGCAGGATTGTATGGCATTTTCTGCACGGCTGCTGAATGAAGCCGGTATTGTAGCGACTCCGGGCATCGGTTTTGGTGCAGGCGGGGAAGGATACGTGAGATTTGCCCTGACCCGCCCGGTTGCACGGATAACGGAGGCACTGGAACGGATGCGGAGGCTTGACCTGTGAAACTCCCCCACCACCTTACCATAAAAAACGGTCACCTGCACATCAATGAACAGGACTGTGTCGCCCTCGCACAAGTGTATGGAACGCCTCTTTATGTGACAAGCGAAGATCGAATCGTTGAGCAGTACCAGAGCTACAATACGGCCCTCCTTGCCCGGTACCCAAAGGTCCAGGTACTCTTTGCGGCAAAAGCCAATGGCAATCTTGCCGTGATGCGGGCACTCGCCCGGGTCGGTGCAGGTGCGGATGTCTTCTCTTCAGG
>JBGOZZ010000078.1:0-6161 GCA_041480465.1 Methanoregula sp.
GGCCGATAACCTTGGTATTCTTGCCAAGGGTAATCGAATCGCCCAGCTGGACCGGCCCCTGGATTTGTGCTCCATGCATGGACAGGTTGCCAATGATGTCGGTGAAGGAAATATCCTGTAACTTCCAGCGTTCAGCCTGGCGGAGCGATTGCGGGCTTCCCACATCGGTCCAGTTGCCCCGGGCAAGCCACCCTTTCAGTACATATTCTTTCTCCATCATACGGGGGAAAAGGTCGCGGGCAAAATCGTATTTTGTACCCTGCGGAATAGCGTCGAAAATTTCCGGGCTGCAGACATACATACCGGTGCTTGCAAGATTGGAGAAAATCTCGCCGGGCGACGGTTTCTCCTTGAAGCGTTTGATCTCGTAATTTACATCGATTTCAGCAATACCATATTCACCCGGGTCATCTATGGAGATCAACCCGATGGTTATTGTGGCTTTCTCTTTTTGGTGGGTGCGGTAGAACTCAAGAACGTTCAGATCGGTGACATGGTCTCCACCCACAACCAGGAAATCCTGTCCATCAAGATAGCGTTGGGCATTTTTCACACTCCCAGCGGTTCCAAGCTTGGTTTTCTCATGCACATAGGTGATCTCGACACCAAAAAGGGAACCATCACCAAGAGCTTCCTCGATCGAGTTCCCCATATAGCCAAGGGTGAGGACAACTTCCCGGAACCCCATGTTCGAGAGATGTGAGACAAGGTGCTGGATAGAGGGGCGGTTTACAATAGGAATACAGGGCTTAGGCCGTTCGAACGTAAGAGGACGGAGCCTGGTCCCTTCCCCACCACACATTATGCACACCTTCATAGCATAAATTTAGTGCTGGATCGTTTTAATTATAGTGCATATAATAACATTCCGGGCTGTGGATATTTTTAGCAGATTTCATTTCATGATTTTGTTGATAAAATCACATAATCCGGCTCTGTGAAATTTCTTTTTTTTCCATCAATGAAATGGCAATCGCCTTTCTGGTAAGGATTAATGCCTGCTCCCATACCACCACCAGTGCTTATGGCAACGGACACGTATTTACAGGAGTTGCCGCATTTTTAAAGTGGCACGAAAAAGCGGGATAAAACCCTGTTTTTAGTCCTGAGGGTTTTTATTGAAACATTCAGGTTATGACTGGTATAATTAGGGGGAAAATGAAATATGATGAGAGGATCTGTTGGCAATGGATGAAGATTATCGGATTATACCTGCAATAAAGGGGAGAGTGCAATGCCTCCCGGAAAAAAAAGAGCCGCTTGAACACTGTGGGCTCTGCATTCACTGCCGCGAATTCAGGATTGCCGGTACCTTTGTAAAATCCCCGTCCCTTGCATACTGCACGAAATGCAGGGTGACTGATAAGGTTGACTTCACAAGGGCTGAAGCAGTGAAATGCGCCGATCGCCAGGGAGAGGGATTCCATAGCATAACCAGCCTCATCAGTTAATTTTTTTTTGTTTCCCTACCATAAAAGAAGATTGTTCAGGAGGTCAGTAACGCTGTTATTGCATCCATATTGACGTATTCTTCGAAAAGATCCGCGAGTGCGTCATAGGGGTCTGAATCTCCCGCCGGTAATGATACGAAGGCTAATCCTTTTTTCGCATACAGGTAAGAGAGCAGCGCATTTACTGCTGACGGATTTAAAAACAGCCCATGAAGATAGGTGCCAAAGACCAGACCATCGTCACTCACCCTGCCATCCCCCTCAAGTGCCTCGCGGTTGTTACCTTTTTCGGTAATACCCATGTGAATTTCATAGCCGCTTACCTTCCCCATCTCTGACAGGATGGGCGGGACTGGACATGCATTCCGCATTACCTGAAATGTATTTTTTTCATACGATTCAAACCTGGTAACACAATCCAGCAATCCGAGTCCGTCATAAATGCCAGCGCAGGACTCAAATCCGGCATCGATGAGTTGTTTCCCGAGCATCTGGTATCCCCCGCAAATCCCGATGATTGGTATGCCGCATTCTCTCACTGCATGTATTTCCCGATCTGTTCCCGTCCGGAAAATCGTAGCCAGATCTTCAATAGTATTTTTAGTCCCGGGAATGATGACACAATCATATCCGGTAAGGGACGACCCGGGTAAAACATATTCTACTGCAGCATGCTGCTCGAGCAGCTCGAAATCCGTGAAATTGGAAATTTTAGGAAGCCTGATCACGGCAATTCTGACTGTTGCCTGTTTTGTTTTTTTATCTCCTATCGAAAGGGAATCCTCACTGGGAAGCGGGATACTGAAATATGGAACCACTCCCAGCACGGGAATACCGGTAAGTTCCTCAATTTTTTTTATACCGGGAATGAAGATTGTCGGATCTCCCCGGAACTTGTTTATAATGATACCTCTGACAAGAGGTCGGATATCAGCAGGAAGGAGCTCGATCGTCCCATAAATCTGGGCAAATACCCCACCCCGCTCAATATCAGCGACGAGGATCATGGGTATTTGGAGGATTTTTGCAAGCTGGGTATTAGCTATGTCCCTGTCGTAGAGGTTCAGTTCTGCAGCTCCCCCGGCACCTTCCACGACCACATGACCATACGTAGATTTCAGCCGTTCAAATGATTCAAGTGCCTTTTTAAGAAGCTCCGGAGTTTCTTTGTAATAATCTCCAATATGAATATCTTTGTACGGATGCCCGTTCAGCACAACTTGTGAAATGCACTCTCCTTTAGGCTTGAGAAGTATAGGGTTCATATCCGTATCCGGAATTACCTTGGCAGCAATTGCCTGCATCGCCTGTGCCATACCTATCTCGCCCCCATCCCGGGTGACATATGAGTTCAGGCTCATATTCTGTGACTTGAAAGGTGCAACCGCGATCCCGCGCCGGAAAAGGCAGCGACAGATTGCCGCAACGGTTACGCTCTTGCCAACATGGGATGCTGAACCCACCACGAACAGGGACATTCCAGTACTAACGTGGATTTTCGGATCATAAAAAGCAGATTCTCCTGGTACCTACACGGGATTCGTGCTTATCTTCCCAGAAATACGCCTCTTTAAACTGAATAACCCGGCAATACTTCTTCAGTCAATGCAAGGTAATAAATAACGTGAACCTTAAAAATACATGTAATGATTGGTGGGATTTGCCCGACGTGTGGACTACCTAAAGAACTATGCATCTGTGAAGAGGTAGCAAAGGAACAGCAGAGGATCAATGTCAAGGTAAACAAACGCCGATATGGAAAGGAAGTAACGGTTATCGAAGGACTTGATCCAACCGATATCGATCTTGAAGATCTTTCAAAATACATGAAAAGTAAACTGGCTTGTGGCGGTACTGTAAAAGGGAACACTATCGAGTTGCAGGGCAATCACCGCGACCGGGTCAAGGAACTGCTCTCGCTGAAAGGTTATAGTACAGAAAATATTTCCTGATATTTTTTAATCCGGTAGTACCCCGGAAATAATTTCGTCATCTGTAAGATTTTTCTTTTTTTTACTTTTTGGTTTAGCCGGGATACATTGATTACGTGGTGCAAAGACAAGCACCCCCGGGAGGGAATACACCTGAATTTTCGGGAGAAGAACAGGAAAATCCGTTTCAATCCAGTCAGGTCCCGGCCAGCATAAAAAAATATCAGATGAAGAATCTGAAGGTTAACCAGGAAATGAACAGCATTATTGCGGAATATTTTAAGCCCGCAATAAGACGGCCTTCTCCCATCTGGCCAGCTACAAGTCCGGAGAAGAAACCCTGAAGCAAAGCAGCATGCGAAAAGAGCCGTTTGTACCCGAAAAGGTCTATTTGTCCTATAAATCCCCGTGCACCGGAAGAAGCTGCTGAAGCACCAGCTGTAGCCATAGTTGTTAAAAATGTCGAGACAAGGATTGCAATGACAAACAGGAATACTGCAAACGAAACGAGTACGATGATCACGTAGATCAACATGTTATTGCTACGTTCCTGGGCCAGATTTACAACTTCGAATGTATCCTTCGCCGCTGCACGGAGAACCTCGCTGATATCACCACCTGCTTTACTCGCCTTTGCGATCAGGTCCACACTCCGGTCAGCAAGGGGAGTGCCCAGTTCTTTGCCGAACCGGTACATTGATTCAACGAATCCTGACCCCCAGGACATATCCTGATCGAGTTTTCTGATATGTGACGTGAGCGTTGAATACTCGGCGCTGGCAACAATGTGCACCGCATTGGGCAGCGTCATGCCGGAATCATTCATTCCGGCAAGATCACGGAAGAAATTCGGGAGTGCGTTCTCCAGACTTTTTATCCGCCATTGTTCTTTAAAGTCGAGAAAAGCCACCGGAATAATTGCAATCAGGACAGCAAAGACAATAAAATCATCAATAACGGTCGAAGTGAAAAGGACCTGGAGTCCATATGACGCCACCATCGAGATAAAACCACCGATAAATATGATGAGGGCGAGTGGAACACTGACAACTAGTATGTTAATCGGTTCTTCAGTAAGTACCTGGACCGGGTGTTTCAGGAATTTTCCCATTCCTTCCCGGGTACTCCGCTCATGCTCCAGACTCCTGGTAATCTCATCAACATCCGATTCGACAGCTCTCAATTCTGTAGATTTGAGCGGAGGCGGGGTTTCGGCTCCCCTGTTGACCAGATTTTTAAAGTGATCTTTGACTCCCATTTCAGGACTCCGGTGTCATGGAACTGATCATTATGACGAACATTACACTCCCCAGAGGAATCATGATGTAGATAATTGCATAGAGAAACATCGGCTTGTTATCTCCGGAGAGCACTGACATGATCGACTGGAGGATGATTAAGAACAGTGTTCCTGCAACCATGGCAGTAACATAGGATTCAGAGACAAGTGCCAGGGTTTCAAGGAACATTTTCTGGGTTTGCCGGTTTTCCAGCGCGTATTGCTCGGCTTTTGTCCTGAAATATTCGGTAATATTTCCTCCACTCGAAACACTTGCCATGGTTCCCTGTAAAAATTCCTTCATACGTCTGCTGGGGGTACTTGATGAAACCAGCCGGAGAGAATCGATCAAGTCTCTGCCGAAGATATCAATCTCCCGCGCGATATACCGTGCTTCAACTGCACTTTGGCCATATATCGTGCTGCTTCCCAGCAGGCGGAACACCTCTGCCGGAGTGATACCGGCAGTGGACATCGAAGTGATATAGTTAATCGCATACGGCAGGCTCGCGTCGATGTTCCTGCGCCGGTTCCCTGCTTCAAGACCGGGATACAGCATGAATACAAGATAGGTGAGTCCCCCGAAAACCAAAAGGGAGAAGATCGTGATGACGATAGTTCCAATCACAAGGCTGTATGCTGAAAGTCCGACCAGGATATCAGGAACTTCCCCGTTGTACTTGACAAGCGTGGGGAGTTGGAAAAC
Organism: Methanoregula sp.; assembly: GCA_041480465.1. GTDB lineage: Archaea > Halobacteriota > Methanomicrobia > Methanomicrobiales > Methanospirillaceae > Methanoregula. Next base: position 5,368 of record JBGOZZ010000078.1, read on the forward strand.
CCAGGTGATAATCCCGATTACGAGGGCAGCGGATAATCCGACAATAATTGAACTGACATACGCGGTGGAGAGATAGACTTCAAAGGGTGTTTTGAACCGGGCTGACAGGAGATCATTTCTCAGTGTCACATAATTATCCCGTTTTGCCTTCATCTGTTTACCAAGGAGATTGAAACAGAAACGCTCAAAACTATTCATAGAGGTCCTTCCTCACCTTTTCGATGACCGCTTCGGGATCGCGGTGATAGGAGATGAGAATCTTGGCCACATCCTTATAGTGTCTGATCTTCTTTATCCGCATCCACTCAAGTACTTCCTGACGGCGTTTCAACTCTTCGCGCATCCGGTTCTCGCTCCACCCCTTGGCTTCCATGATTTCTTCAAGAAGGTATGACTTCCCGGAGTAGGTGATCTCATCAGTAGCTGACCGCCACTTGAAAACCTCATTGGTAATAAGCTCGTTTGTCCTCGGATCGATGTCCAGAATCTCAACTATCTGCTTGCTCCTTCTGATACGTTTGCCACCAACCCGTCCCTGCACCTGAATACAGACAAAATCAAGTGCGGACAGCATGTTTCGCGGAACATCCATCGGCGGGTTTTCGATACGGTGGACTACACTTGCCACAGAATCTGCATGGATTGTAGAATAGGTGGTATGCCCGGTGCTCATTGCCTGGAAAAGGGTCTGGCATTCCTTGCCACGGACTTCTCCCACGAGAATGTATTCCGGACGTTGCCGCATTGCAGCACGCAGGAGTTCATACATATTGATTTCACCTCTTCCCGAGGTA
>JBGOZZ010000079.1:0-6117 GCA_041480465.1 Methanoregula sp.
CGCATGAACGCTCCGGCACCGCTCGTAGTTGGACCCTGACGGGATATCATGATCTCTTCTCCAGCACGTGTTGAGTTCTGTGCAATCCATCTGTTTTCGCGGTGCACCCGTATATCCGGAGGAGACGATCGTATTGTATTCATCGACAATAATCGCGCCGAAGTTGCGCCGCAGGCAGGTGCCCTGGTGGGCACACCGTATCGCCAGATCCAGAAAATAATGATGCCTGTTGGTTCGCATTCAGAAGTGTATGGAAAAGCCCGGTATTAAAGAAGCATGGTTTGTAGCCGCGTGACGAATTACTTCTACTGTGCACAGGGCACGGTCTCTTAAATCATACCATTGATGTTGGACTGGTGAATAGTATGGAAGATATCGCCATAATTGAAGTCGCAGCCCAGCAGGTGATCGGGATAAAAAAGACAGGGACCTACACACTGATCCCTGACCTCCTTATGAAAGTCTTTGAATATGCGGTTAAAAAGAAGATGGTGATTACCGGCCCAGCGCTATTTATCTGCCATGAGATCTCACCGGAAGCAGTGATGGAGGCAAACGAAAAAGGGACTGCTGCAATCGAAGTCGCCTGGCCGGTTTCCGGCACGGTCAGGGGCACACGAGAGATAAAAGTCTACGAACTTCCCGGCGGGAAGATGGCGCATGTCATTCACCACGGGCCGTACGAATCCTGCGAGCCGACGTACCTGAAGCTCTTTGCCTGGATCAAAGAAAAAGGGTTCCGGATCTCCGGGCCAATCCGCGAGGTCTACCCTAACAATCCGCGGGCGGTGCCTCCCGATTCAATCATCACGGAGATCTTTGTCCCGGTCAGTTGAGGTTCTTTTCCCGGATGTATCCTTGTACATGGGGGTGAGGGGGGGTTTGCACCCTCGTAATTTTATGGAAGGATCAGCACGAACAGGAGTGCACCATGGAATAGGATAAAAGGGGGAACGAGATAAAATTTTATTTTCTGCGTTTTGTGCCGGAACACCTGCATCCCGCCCCAGGCTCCAAACGGGCCAAGAAATGCAAAAAACAACAACAGGTTCTCCGGTGTTCGCCAGACATTTTTCTTAGCCTTGATCTTGTCCCAGGCAAAGCAAAAGAACACTGACAGGTTTATTAAAATATAGAGAATCAGAACAAGAAAAAAATCCGGAATTACCATCACTTCGCATTACGGTTATTTCCTCCAACCCTCATCAATTGCTTCCCAAAAAAGGGGTGGATCCCTTTACACATTAACGGAACATCCGGTTCATAAACCAGTTCATGCATGTTGTCACAGGCTTATCCCGGGACCCTTGAGTGTCCTGTTGAAGAACTCGACCATCTCTCCGAACGCATTCCGGGCAACATCATTTTCATTCATCTTCCCGTTCTGGACCATGAATCCATGCGGTTCCCCCTGGTATACCTTGAGCTCAAAATATTTCCCGGACTGGTGAAGGGTATCGGCATACTTGTAGATGTCAGTAACAGGACTTGCCTGATCAGAGCTCCCGTGAATCATCAACATGGGAACAGACAGCGTTCCGATATAATCAACCGGCCGGGTCTTATTGGCAAAACCACCCGAATAGGGAAAACCGTACCATGCAACACCGGACCTGAAGTCTTTCAGCTGCGGTAAAAAGAGCATGGTATACCGTCCTCCGGCGCAAAAACCGGTAAGCCCGAGATGCTGTGCATCTACATCCGCCCTTGTTTTCAGATATGCTATTCCTGATTCTACAAGAGCCTGAACCTCCTCGTCATCCGGGGATTTGTTATATATCTGCCATTGAGGAGCTATCACAACGTACCCCTTGGAAGCGAACATGTCGACAAGTGTCAGGTACCCGGGTTCAAGGCCATTGAATGAATGGAGCAGGACAATTCCCGGGTACTTTCCCATAAGGACAGGCGCACTCACATAGACAGGATAATTCTGTCCGTTGCTGGAAATGTTCACCATAGCACTTCCTGAAGCAGGAGATTTTGGTTCCGGATTGGTATTTGTCAAACATCCGGCTGCTCCCGCACACAAAACCAGTATAACCATAAGACCGATTATTTTCATAATCAAACTCCAGGCTGCTTAGCCATGGATGTCAGATAATCCATCGCACTGGCACTGTAGTACAGAAGAATATAATATTATTCATACCTGCAGACACCACGATGCAGGATGATGGAAATATTCTCATAATTAAACAAAGAACGGTCGAGACCTGTTTACATTTAAAAGGTTATAGAGCCGGAGCAGGTTCTGGTCATTCTGGAGAAACTGGTGATAAGTAAAACCGCCAGGTACAGAACATGTCCTTTGGGTGAGGATCCGGAGGAGCAAAGAGACATTCCACGCGAATCCGGGGATCAATCTCCCGGGCAAAGGCAGTAAATTCCGCACGATGCATCTCACGGCAGATATATTCACCCTGGCCTCGTCTGAGCCTGGCTTCCTGGGTCGGACATAACGGCACCGTGAGAATAACCTCGTCATCCCTTTCGTCGATATCATACCCCACGATCATCGCCCATGGGAAATGACGGAGTGCCCTGACAAAACCATGGAGCCCTTTTTCAGTAATAGTGAACCGGTTCACAATATCTCTGGCCGCCATTCCGGCAACACGACCCCAGACCATTTCGTTGACTTTTTCTGCGGCAGGCTGGCCGTACAGTTCAGCGATATTGATAAACCAGAATGCGTCCACCACGCGGTAATGCCAGAGGAGAAATTCCAGGTACTGGTGTTTCATTTCGTCAGTCATCCCGTCGAATAATGCAAGATCCATGGTAATCATGCCACTGTGCATTTCAGGGAATGCAATATGAAGATTGTGTTTTTGAGGAAGGCGGTGAGATGTAAATCTTCATTTTTATCATGAGACCTGCTCGAAAAACTGAACCATAAACATTTATAAATATTTTTGTTCTATTAATTATACACATAAATTATTAATAATACTAAATATTGCCTGTCGCTAGCATTTCAGAGAACCGTTGATTATATGATGCAGGATTACCAGCACGAACTCTCTCTCATTAAGGATCTTCTCAAGAAGAATCCCGAAGGGATGAGTGTTACCGATATCTCAAAGGCCCTCAATAAAAATAAGAATACTATCGGGAGGTATCTTGATATTCTCCTCATATCCGGGCAGGTGGATATGCGGACCTACGGGATGGCAAAGGTATTCACGCTTTCCCAGCGTGTGCCTCTTTCCGCAATGCTCGGTTATTCAAAAGAACTTATCATGGTCCTGGATAACGAGTCACGTATCATCGATGTGAATGACAATTTCTTAACCCTCCTGAACCTTTCACGGCAGGATACGCTCGGGAAGAATGTCACGTACCTCAGCCCACCGGATATCGATGTTCATGAATTGCTTGAGAAGCTTACAACCCGGTTTGAAGAAAAAGAGGATACTGTCACATTCCGGGTAAAAGATCGGGGGGAACGGATCTTCAAACAGAAATCTGTCCCGACTGTTTTTGAAGATGGCCAGAAAGGCTTCACTATTATCCTTGAGGATATTACCGAACATATTCTTGCAGAGCGGGAAATCCGGCAAAGAGAAGAGCGGTTCCGGATGATGGCCGAGAACATTCATGACGGCCTGATCATCATGGAAAACGAAAAAATTGTCTTTGTGAACAGCCGTATTGCAGAAATTACCGGTTATTCGTTTGAAGAATTGTGGAAGATGCAGCCGCTTTCGATCATCTCACCTGAGGACCAAGAAGAAGCAGCCTGCCAGATCCAGAAAATGGAAAGAGGCGGTCGCGGGCTTAATGAACTCCAGATGTGGATACTGCGAAAAGATGGCCAGCGTCGGTTCGTGTCAGCCCGTATCTCTGCTGTACAGCATGCAGATACCCGTTATGTTTTTATTATTCTGACCGACATCACGGAACTTAAGTCCAAAGAGGCCGCATTAAAGCAAAGTGAACAGCGCTTCCGGACCATGGCCGAAAATATCCAGGATGGACTCATCATTGTTGAAAACGGAAATGTTGTCTTTGCCAACCACCGTATTGCGATTATCACCGGATATTCAAACGAAGAACTCATAAAGATGAAATCAGCGGATCTGGTATCTCCTGAAGATCGCGACAAGATTGAAAAGATGGTGAAAAATACCCGGCCGGATTCTGAAATACCCGGGGAGGTGACTATCTGGATCAACCGGAAAGATGGCAGCCGCCGTTGTATTCTCGGCAGGGTCACTGCCGCCAACTATAGCAACACCGTTACTACGTATATCACCATGACTGATATCACAGAGTCAACAGAGCGGGAACAGGCGCTCCGTGACAGGATTGCAGCACTCCAGAAATTAATTGGGTAATCATAACGCTTCTGCCGGATTCCCCATCTTTCCTCTTTGGTGATGGGTGTTCCTTTTACTATCATCGTAAGTCCAGGACTCCCATCCTTTCCTGAATTAATTTATTATAAGTATGTATAATCTATATGCATTATATTTATATACTAATATTTGTAACATGTACCACCAAGTTCCTTACAAGAGGACATCCATGACTGTGATTCAACATAAAACAAACACAGGTGCCAGCAGATCGAACTGGCACATCAGCCTGCTCCTGGGCCTCATCGCTCTGAGCTGTGCAATGCTCATCACCTCTCCTGCAGAGGCAGCAGCCAAATACATGGCGGGCAGCCCGGAATTATCTGCATATATTTCAGGTACCAATGAGATCAACCCGGGAGATACTGTCCAGCTGAAAGTAGTGATTGAAAATAAAGGAGTGAATGAATTCAAATTTATCCAGTCCAGCATTATTGAACGGGATGATCTTCCCAATACCGCAAAATTCCTGACGGTTTCACTCGCTTCCGGTGATGCTCCGGTGACGATCAAATCAGATCCACAGATGCTGGGTGACCTGAAGGGGAGCAGCACCGCAAGCTGCGTATTTACCCTGAAGGTGGATCCGGATGCTGCACAAGGATCCTACGATCTTCCGCTGATCCTGAACTATTCTTACCTCTATGAAGCTGAACAATACGGTTTTGATACTATACAGTACTATTACAAAGACCGCAATGAGTCATCCAGTCTTCCTATAAAAATCAGACCTGAACTGAAAATCCAGGTTCTTTCATCCGAAACTGAGCACCTGAATGCTGGTACTGAAGGTTATATCACGTTGACTGTGAAAAACATCGGCCATGGAAACGGCAACAACGCCATTATCAAGATTGTCCGCAATGACAAGAGTCCGGTTATACCGACGGTGGGCAGCATGTATATCGGCAGTTTTTCCGTTGACCAGACAATCACGAGCCGTTTCAAGGTTTCAGTCTCAAGCGACGCTGAAGAACAGACCTATCCGCTTGATGTTCTGGTGGATTACGAGAATAGTGAAGGGGATCAGGTCACATCAGACGTTGAAACCATCGGTCTTCATATCGGTAAAAAAATTGATTTCAATATTACATCCGCCCCGGGTACCATCTCTCCCGGCCAGAAGAAAGTGATCAATGTCCAGTATACCAATACCGGCGGTGCCCCTGCATACAATGTGCAAGCACGTATCAGTGCTGTTGATCCCTTTACCAGTAATGATGACACGGCATTTCTCGGAACACTTGCACCAGGCGAGACACGTGAAGCGGTCTTTGAGATCTCCCTGGACAAGTCTGCGACAGTTAAGGAGTACGCCCTTGACTCCGAGGTCCGGTACCGTGATGCACTGGATAATTCACTGATCTCAGACCCGATGAAAGTCCGGATTATGGTTGAAAAAGAAAACTCCCTGCTCGGTAACCCTATTGTTCTGGTCGTTATTGCAGCAGCTGTCATCCTGATCGGTTACGTTATCTACCGCCAGAGAACGAAGCAACACTAACAGGTTCGTTCATGTCAGTAACACCTTACGCAGGTGACCACACGACCGCATATTCTACAGTGGGAGGGAATTGCCCCTCCCCCTGCAACACTATCCTGTTCCTGTCTACGGACTGGAGAATTTCTTTATGATTAACCGGATATTTGAAAGACTTGCCCAGGTTATCAACCACCACCCAAAGCGGGTCGCTGTCGTAGTCGGGATTGTCTTTATCGTTGCCCTGTACGGGATGACACTCATCACCATGGA
>JBGOZZ010000080.1:0-6109 GCA_041480465.1 Methanoregula sp.
AGCCTGGAGATAATGCCGAAACGATCCCTGAAGGGGGCGCTTAAAAGTCCTTGTTTTGTGGTTGCCCCGATAAGGGTGAACTGTTCGAGATTCAGCTTGATAGAGCGCGCACTTGGGCCCTCGCCGATCATCACGTCGATAAAAAAATCCTCCATTGCCGGATATAAGACTTCTTCGACTACCGGGTTTATCCGGTGGATTTCGTCGATAAACAGGATGTCGCCCCGTTTCAATGGCGTGAGGAGGGCAGCAATATCTCCCGGCTTTTCCAGTACCGGGCCGGTCGTTGCCCGGATATCAGCACCCATTTCATGGGCGATGATATGAGCAAGCGTGGTCTTGCCAAGCCCCGGTGGCCCGGAGAACAGGATATGGTCCAGGGGTTCGCCACGTTTTTGTGCTGCTTCGATTGCGATCTTCAGGGTCTCTTTTACCTGCACCTGCCCGACAAATTCATCCAGCCGCGCCGGACGAATAGTGAGATCGTCTCCTTCCTCCGTGAGCGGTTCCGGTGAAATAATCCTCTCGGTCATGGTTCTTTTACCGGTCCTTCATTTTTACGAGTGCCGCCTTGATGAGATCCTGCACGGAAGGGGATTTCAGCGCGAGAGCCGCATCGTTGACTGCATCCCGCGACTCTTTTTCTGCAAATCCGAGCGAGACTAATGCACTTATTGCGTCATGAACCGCCGGGTCTGCCCTGCCGGGATATCCTGAACCCATGGTCTTGCTTACATTCTTCATCTTGTCCCGGAGTTCAAGAATCAGACGTTTTGCACTCTTGGCACCAATCCCGGAGATCCGTGTCAGGGCTTTTTCATCTTCGTTTAAGATCGCCATAACGAATTCTTCGATCCCGATTTGGGAGAGAAGGTTAAGGGCAGTCTGAGGGCCGATCCCTGAAACCCCGATCAATATTCTGAACATCTCCAGTTCGCTCTGGTGCATGAATCCAAACAGGGTAATCGCATCCTCGCGGACTGCCATATGCGTGAAGAGCTTGACAGGTTGCTTTGTGTGTGCCAGTACCTGGAGAGCGGGCTGGGTAACATACACCTGGTACCCGACGCCACCAACGTCGATCACAACCCACCTGTCACCCGTCAGAACCGGTTCACCATGGAGATGTCCGATCATTGTACTATCTCATGATATGGATATGACATAAGGCAATCGAAAGGGCATCAGCAGCATCATCAGGAGTGGGAATTTCCGTAAGCCGGAGCAACCGCTTGATCATCTCCTGCATCTGACGCTTGTCAGCCCGTCCGGATCCGGTGATTGCCTGTTTGACCTGGTTGGGGGTGTATTCTGCGACAGGGATGTTCCGCTGTTCAGCAGCAAGAAGGATGATCCCGCGTACTTCACTCACTCCCATGGCCGAGGAGATGTTCCTGGTGAAGAATAATTTCTCAAGAGAGAGATGAGCCGGCTGGTATTTCTCAAAAAGTATCCCGACTTCAGTGTGTATTTTTAATAATCTTTCTGAAGCGCGAAGATCCTTGCCGGATGTTTCTATACATCCATAACAGACTGCGCTTATCTCCCCCCGGGTAACCTCAAGCACACCATACCCCATTCGCGCAAGCCCGGGGTCGATACCGATCACAATCATGTCCGGAAACGTTCCTTATCAGATATTTGTCGCACCAGTAATATACAAGACGTGGTGTGCGGTGCGAAGATAAAAAAAAGTAGGGGTAACCTGCCCTTCACACCATTTAAAATATCATGAAAAATTTTTGTTGTATCCGCTGGACCCATAAAATTGCCCCTATCAAAAATCATATATCCGATTCTGATAAATCATGCCCCCATGGCAAACATTGCGTATTTCGAAGTGCCCGCTGACAACGTCGGGCGTGCAAAGAAATTCTATCATTCCTTATTCGGATGGAAAATCGAGCCGACCAGGACTCCCGGTGCAGCCATGAAAACCATGGAGTACCAGGATATAATCACGGGTGAGGCACAGGAAAAAACCCTGAACATGGGGGGAATGTATAAGCGGCAGATGCCCGGTACACCTTTCATGCCGTACGTAATAGTGGAAGATATAGACAAGATCATTGCAAAGGTGGAGAAACTCGGCGGCAGGATGGTTATGCCAAAAATGAAGATAGAATCTGTGGGTTATACAGCAATTATCCAGGATACGGAAGGCAACACCATAGGGATCTGGAAGCCCTCAATGGAATGAGCCTTTTTTCTGGTAGTAACAACGGATACTCAGGTTTCAGATTCTTTCCGGATTTTTTGAACCGCAAAAAAATATTTCAGTAATTCTCACAATACAACTCAAAATAAGCTCTTGGGTGATCACACACAGGGCATTTCAGGGGAGACTCCGGACCTTCATGAACGTACCCGCAGTTCCGGCATTTCCAGTGTTCCGGAACATCTTTTTTGAAAATGTCTCCCCGGACAAGGCTATCAAGCAGTTTCCTGTACCTCCGCTCGTGATACGATTCTACCTTTGCGACCTGTCGGAATGTGTGGGCTACCTCCGGGAAGCCCTCTTCTTCTGCAACCTGTCCAAACCCTGGATAAAGAGTACCCCATTCCATCTTCTCCCCGTCGGCGGATAACTTCAGGTTCTGTGCGGTCGTCCCGATTATCCCCGCGGGAAAAGTGGCGGTAAATTCCACGTCGCCGCCTTTTAAGTGACTGAAGAAAAGTTTCGCATGCTCCTTTTCGTTTTCAGAGGTCTCTAAAAAGATCGCGGATATCTGTTCATACCCTTCCTTTTTTGCGACGCTCGCAAAGAAACTATACCGCGTGCGTGCCTGCGATTCTCCTGCGAATGTCGCGAGGAGATTTTTTTCCGTCTTGCTGCCTTTCAGTTCCATGGTGCCTCCTTATTCACCGGCCATTTCAGGCCGGTCAGGTTCATCAGCGATGATCCCTGAAACAACAGAATATTGAGCGGAGGAATTTATAACCCTTCGATTCTTACGCTGAACTCATGAGATGTCACGAGATTTTGGACCGATCAAGACACACACCAAGTGATTAGGGCGCGGATTACCCAGGAAATAAAAGGAACCGGACCGTCAGAAGATCGGCCCGGACATGCTATACAAGTTATTTGACGAGACCAAATGACTTAAGAGTCACATCAGTGTTAACTGCACCGACGTGATATACATCTCCTGTGGACAGCTCGTTGATGACAACTTCTGCGGGCGAGAAGAGTGAAGTGTCGATCTGGTAGAAGTCGTAGTTTGCTTCCTTGAAGATATCATTGAACGGCTTGCCGTATCCCTTGGACTTGTTACTCGGGATCTTCTCAAGATAATCTTTGATCTCGGGTGCATTCATCGTGAGGTTGATCCTTCCGTGATAGATGGTGGCATCGTTAGTCACACCCATGGCAAGCTTTGCGCCCCTGACTGGCGGGATGGGTGCAGTTCCCATGGCGGCAATGATTTTTCTGGTGTCAAAACCGAGTTCGTTGAGCTTGTAGATCGCCGTCTCGACGCAGCGTCCGGATACCTGGATTGAGCCGACTATGGAAGAGGTTGGAGCAACAACAGCACAGACATTGGCGACGTCAATGTGACATTCCTCTGCAATCTTCTTCATTACCTCCGCATTGGGGAGGTGGTCGCTCTCCAGGCAGATCACAGCGCAGTCGTAATCGTCTTCGTATTCGATTACTTCAAACGTGTGTTTTGGCTTGAGGGAGAGCGCCCGTGCCGGACCGCTTCCCATTGCAAAATAGTTGCCCACCTTAACTGTCCACCCGGCTTTCTGAGCACCAAGACAGGCAATGGACGGGAAGTCGGTCATAACATCAATAAACGGCATGGGAAATTCCTTGATATGCCCCATACGGAAATTGACCTCTCCCAGACCCCCCATACAGATCTCGGTGAAAGCCCTGCCAGCTGCATACCCGCCACGGGTGCTCACACCGCAGTCAACGATGCGTGCTCCGTTGTCCAGTTCATGATAGGTACAGTTGAATTCCTCTGGAATTTCGGCTAAATTCTCAAATATCTCCAGTGCCAGTTCGTTAACACTCAGCATCTACAAAACCCCTGCATCATAGAAGAGGGTCTGGGAACAGATAATATTTTTCAAACTGATCCGGCGTTACGCGAAGTATTCAAGGACCTTGACCGGATCATACCGGAGGGTAATGATCCGTGTTCTCCCTTTCCCGTCCCGGTACTCCAGGTTTATCAGGCGCATCGCATCCATCTTTTTTATGATTTCATAGAACCGGGTATAGCCGATAGACAGGGATTCCTTGATCGATTTGTATACATCCCCTGCGTTCATCTCATGTTCCTTTGCGGCTCTTTCGGCGAATGATTTGAGGATCAGTCGTTCCTCATCTTTGAGCGTTTTTATTGTATACGAGAGATGGAGATATTTTGAGACTTCGTATGCACCACAGATATCCTCCCTCCCGATACTGCGGCGTGCTGCACGCTCTGCACTGAGCGTTGCCCGTTTTAGAAGATCGATCCCCACCCGCAGGTCCCCGCTCTTAAGGGTCTGCTCAACGACAAGATCGAGCATTTCTTCGCTCAAAACACCCTGGAAAAGGCCCTGCATTGCCCTCGCTTTCATGATTTCATGGATTTCCGCATTTTCATACGGTGGGAAATAGATATCAGCAGGACGGAAAACAGATGCAACGCGGGCATCGATTGCACGTGTTAGATCCACGTCAAGATCGCTTACAATGACAATCACACCGATACGGGTTCCCTCATAACTCTCATGGGACCGGAGCAGGGTATAGAGCACCTTGTTTATCTCGTTTTCATAGAGTAGATAATTCGCATCATCGAGAGCGACAAGCAGCACAATCTCCTCTTTGACCAGGATGCGGGCGACGGCATCAAATACCTGCTTGAAGGATGTACCTGATGACGGAGGGAGATGCCCGACAAGCTTCCTGTAGATCTGGGAAATTATTGCAAACTTGGTATTATCGATCTGGCAGTTGATATATACCGGCACAAGTTTTTTTGTCGATTCCTCTATCTCTGCAAAGAGTTTCCGGATACTGGTGGTCTTACCTGTCCCGGGCAGCCCTTTGCAGATGGTATTAAGGGGTCTTCCCCCGCGGAGCCCGGGCCGAATCTGGAAGGCCAGTTCGCGCATCTGGGCGTCCCGGAATTCGAACTGCTCCGGGACATAATCAATCTCCAGTACCTCGGGGTCGCGGAAGAGTGTTTCATCCCACATCAGCAGGTTCTTTTTCATCTCACTACACCTCTACGCCATCGGTATTAACTGCATTGATTATTTCCGGACTCAATAATAGGTTTTCCCGCATGAGGGTTCCATAAGGACAAATCTATATCCTCTCACGAAGGAAAAGAACGAGTCAGGTACGGCAGATGAAAGTTACCCCATCTGATTTTATAGGGAGTAACTATGTATTTTTTTCACCCGAATCTAAGCAGGATCACGGTCCCGCAGATGGCACATCGGGACTGCAGCTCGTTCTCAAACATAGTTGTCCCAAGCAATTATAATCTCAAACACCGGGCTGGTAAACACGCCATTGTCGAGGCTGACGTCCCTGAACTAAGTCCATCTGCGCCAAATTCCAGCGATAAATTCGGATCCGGACCGTACAGTATAAGATTTTATATTACCCAAATTAAATGAAGCAGAAGTTCATGGAGTAGTTCGCCCAATCCCCGTTCGTCTCTACAAGCGCCCACGAAGAGGGCATATACCACTTCCTCTTCCTGCAGGACCTCGTGAGGGACGGAATCCGGGAGGGCGCGATACGGGACATCGACGTGTCCCTCCTCATCTGCATGATGGCCTCGTCCCTCTCCGGCCTGATCGCGCAGGCATCCGCTGCGGAAGACCCTGCCGAACGTGAAGAGATCATAAAAGAGAGGCTGGATTTCATCTGGAACGGACTGAAAGCGTGATGGCAAAGGTCTGGATAGTGAGATGATGACAGGATATGCAATACAGGAAAGGCAGGGCATTCCCTGCAACGGAATGATGAAATGACGAGAGTAATCGAAGCACTGGACTTATCGAAAACCTATGGCGACGTACACGCAGTGGACCACGTAAACCTCCTGGTGGAAGAAGGGGCACTCTTCGGCTTGCTGGGCCCAAACGG
>JBGOZZ010000081.1:0-6091 GCA_041480465.1 Methanoregula sp.
AAATGAGTGTCCTCTGGAAGTACCTGAAACCGCAGAGAGGGCTTATTGTTGTCGCTCTCATCCTGGCAGGGATCAGCCAGCTGCTGAACCTTGTCGATCCGCTTATTTTCGGGAAGATTATCGACGATTATGCCTTAAACCCGTCGAACAGCCCGGAAGAGGCGCTGGTCAGGGGGGTACTGTTCTGGCTCGGCGTCGCGGTCTCTGTTGCCGTGCTTGCCCAGGTTACCAAGGCGTTCCAGGATTATTTCACACGGCTGGCAGTAAAAAAGTTCGGCATGCAGATCTTCAATGACGGGTTGCAGCAGACTCTTCGTTTGTCCTATAATGAGTTCGGGGAACAACGGAGCGGTGCGACATTATCGGTATTGCAGAAAGTGAGGGAAGATACCCAGGTATTCATGAATTCGTTCATCAATGTTGTCTTCTCTTCTGTCGTCGGGATTTGTTTTCTCATAGGGTATTCGGTTACAAAGAACTGGCTGTTGATACCTGTTTTTGTGATCGGTATTGTAGTACTTGGTTCGCTCACCGGATTATTAAGTAAAAAGATCAAGATAACGCAACGGTCGATCAATCTCGAAACGTATAAAATAGCCGGGGTGATTACCGAATCCCTCCGGAATATTGAGCTCGTAAAAAGTCTTGGTCTGACATTTCCGGAAATACGAAGATTACAGGAGCAGAACCTGAAGATTTTCAATCTGGAGATGACGAAAGTAAAGAGGATCCGCCTGTTGACGTTCCTGCAGGGAACAACCCTCAGCATCCTCAAGCAGTCAATCTTGTTCATACTGCTCTGGTTAATTTTCCGAAAAGCCCTTACCACGGGAGAATTGATCTCGATGCAGTTTATCTCCACTATCATTTTCGGACCTTTGCAGGATCTTGGCAGTATCATTATCAGTTATCATGAGGTTGAATCGTCAGTGAATAATTTCGATCAACTGATGGAAAAGCCGGTTGAACAAAATGTGGAAAATCCGATTGAGATCGACAAGCTGAGTGATATCCGTTTTGAGAATGTAGTGTTTCGTCACGTGACTGCACAGTATAATGCAGTCGACGGGATTTCTTTTGAGGTGAAGACCGGTGAAACGATCGCTTTTGTCGGTCCTTCCGGTGCAGGCAAGTCAACGCTGGTAAAGCTCCTGCTGGGATTATACCATCCTGTGAGCGGAGAGATCTGGTTCAATGGTCACCCGTCTTCACAAATCCGGTATAATCCATTACGGAGGCAGATCGGTTTTGTTTCGCAGGATGCCCAGTTGTTCGCAGGTTCAATAAAGGAGAATCTTCTGTTCGTCCAGCCGGATGCGACTGATGAGCAGATCATGGATGCATTGCACAAGGCCGCCTGTGATCATCTGGTGAGTAGTTCTGCTCATGGTATTGATACGATTATTGGCGAGAGTGGTATGAAATTGTCAGGAGGAGAGAAGCAGCGTATTTCCATTGCCAGGGCGCTGCTGCGTCATCCCCGTCTGTTGATCTTTGATGAGGCGACTTCAGCGCTCGATTCGTTAACCGAAGAGGAAATAACGAATACTATCAGGGATATTTCCGTGAGCAGGGACCAGATCTCTCTGTTGATAGCCCACCGGTTGTCCACGATCATGCACGCTGACGTGATCTATGTACTGGAGCAGGGTAAGATTATTGAGACCGGTTCTCACGCAAGTCTCCTTGATCAAAAGGGTTTGTATTACGCAATGTGGCGCCAGCAGGTTGGTGAACGCAGGAATCCGGTGAATTGATTTTACTAATGGGACATCATCACCGACTAGGGTTGAAAGACAATGACGGTGGTTTCCGGACCCAGTCAACGGGTCGGTGAAAACCGACGGAAGATACCAATCACCGTCGTATCACCCGCTCTCCCCGACCCCATCTTTCCCACCTTAATCCGACCCCTCTGCGGCCCCGGTTTGCCCATCCGGGCGATCGATTTCCGGATATGCTGCAAAAAACGATGCAGTTTTACACACTTTTTCCAGGAACACGTTTTCCGCGGGATTTACGCCAAACGGGGCGATTTCCTTTGATCTATAAAACGCTAATGTACGCTAATGGGAGGCAAAACCCAGGGAGGCGGGTGGGGTAGCACGGTCAAGAGGAAAGGAAGGGCTGTTTTGGGGATTGATCATTCCGGCCCGGGACCCTGGGAGACCTGCTCTTCCACAAACGCGATTCACTGTCGGAGACTGTCTTTCATAGGGGGGTCAAAACCTCAATTTAGTCCAATATTCACGGAATTTAAACACCTGTTTTTTCGGAAAGCCGCGAGAGTGTCCCGTTTGGCTTGATCCGGCATGAATCATGCGCCGAAAATTACCCTAATAATACCTTTTGGAAGGGCGATCATGAGTTGGACGGGCAGGGGACGGGGAAATGAAAGGAAGAGCTGTTTTGAGGGTTAGATTGAAGAGTCCAGTTCTTGCTCCTGACATTTGCTATCAATCAGAGATGAGGGATATAATACTGCGAAATAAAGGAGTTTCATTCAGATCGGAGAGAAGAAAACACAAGAAAAATTCCTGTCGGTTTACGGGATTAATGCATTACGATAAAGGTAACAATCTCACTATACCACGGCACGCCTCAGGTTATTCCCTTTTTGGTATGGTAACATCAGATTGCCAGATAGATATACAGGTAAAAAGCGATGAGGGGGATAAACACTCCGGCCCAGACAAGTTTATTCCATGCATAGATCTCAACCCCGTCATTGGGTTTGAGCGGTACAAGCGAGAATACACTGTTCAGCAGGTTCATGGAAAACCCGGCTGACCCTGCGACAACAAATAACCCTCCCAGGGGTATCAGGAACAAAGAAACAATTGCCAGCCCCATGCTCACGAGCGGTCCGGCCAGCCTGATACGAGCCGCTTCTTCGGGCGAAAGAACTTTCCCGCTCCGTATCAGGGTGCGGGATGGTTTTGCAAACGCGTTTCCAAACAGCCATGCAGTGGATAACATCGTGACAGTTCCCAGGCTCCAGAACTGGTATTCGGTGATGCAGCCGCAGCGATATGCTTCGTATTTATGAGCGAGATCATGGAGAATTGTAGCGATACCACCGGCACAGACAAAGATAATTACCGTGGTCAGTTTCAGTTCGAGCTGGTCCTGAAGGAGGAATGCGGCTGCAAACCCAAAAGTGCTCAGAGTTATCACCAGGATCTCGCGGGAGGAAAGACCAAGAATAATTGCTGAAAGGTTTTCCGCCGGGCGTATACCGCGTTTCTCAATCTCAGTTACATTCATCAGCCCGACTGATTCAGAACCCAGAAATTTTTTGATCAGTTCGATAATCTTATTCCATAGTTGGGATACTGCCGTGCTTCCACTCGCCACGGTACCGAGTATACTGATCGTGATTCCCGCAGCTACTGCTGCCAGAGGAGCATATTTATCCGGAATAAGCGGAGATAACGGCAGGGTACCCTTGTTGGATCCGGTCGCCGTCCTGATCACCGTCACAGGAGACTGCTGGTTTTCCGGTGGATTTCCTGCTGGGCTGGTTGAAAACAGACCTATGATACTGAAATGACGTGCCGGGGCGCTGAGCGTCCTGGTCAGCGGATCAATCATTGTGGGAAGGCGTTCCCAGCCCGGTCCGGTTTCGTTTGTTTCCTGGATGGTCAGATTTGCCGGGTCCGACCGGTCCCATTCCTCATGGTTGAGCGTGAATGAAACGAGAACCGGGGGATCAAAGGAGGCATGATCCGGCAGAAAATGGTAGGCATGCCCGGTCCACCTGCTGCCGTCCGGTCCGGCACCGGAAGGGATTTCGGAAGGATTTACGGGAGTAATACGGATCTCCGGTACAGGTCTTTTTCCTGCATCGAACACCAGCGTACCTTCCTGAACGGAGAGGGTCATTATCTGGTCATCGGAGCTGATGATGACGGTACAATTGAGCCTGCCATCAGGTGCGGTACTCATCTCCCCGGATCCGGAATAGTGCCTCGTGCAGGTGCCGGCCTCTGTTCCGGGAACCTGCGGAGTTACCTGTGTAAGCGGGAGAGAGACGGTTGTGACGGGGAGAGTTATTGTCTCCATTCCCTGGGAGACCGTGGCCGTGAGCGTGGGCGTTCCTGATACGGAAGGGGACACCGTACGGGTAACGGTTTCAGTGATGACGGATGACAGCGTGACGGCCGATGTGGCTACAGCACCGACAGAGACGGTTACTTTCGTGGTGTAATTCTGATATCCGGCCAATGTGAAGGCGACCTCGTGAACTCCAGTTGTGATTGCCCGGAGGGTAAGGGGAGTGGTGCCTTTCAGGGAACCATCAACATATACCGAAGTATTGGTCGGGACGCTTTCAAGGATCAGGACACCGGTAGTCTGCGGGGTAACGATCGTTCTCACCACCACCCGCGGATTTATGATAACCGACGGTGGTGCTGTAGTAATTACAGGATTGATGGACAGGGCGCTTATCTGTGGATCCGGAATGCCACCAGCAGGCCCTGATATATCCCCGGCAAAGACCGGGACCGGTAATAAAAGAAGAAGGACCAGAGTGCCGATAAGGAGACCGGAGAGTTCTTTCATGTATTCACCAGAGGAGGCGCAGGGAACCGCTGGAATTCCTGGTTACATGCCGTTTTACTTCTCACAGGTTTAAGCACATCGATGTTTGTTTTTATTGACGGCTATTCTAAAAAATGACTGCTAATAGCACCTTTTGAGAGGGCGATTGGGTGCCGGGGGGGTTGTGGGAAGGGCAAAACGCGGGGAGGTTAAAGATGACAGGGATCGTACATATTCGTGTAAAATCCTTTACGAGTTTTTCATCATTCTGGGTCGAAAAAGGTCCGGCCAGAGGGATAAGCGGGACAACTGGTTTATCCCTAAGATTAAATTTCTCCTGTAAATGATTGCTTTTAATTGTGAATCTGGTACTTGACTGATCCCCTCAGACGGATCTATCAAATGTGAGTCCTTTCTCACACTATAGTACAAAGGCAAATCCGATAACCTCATGGTATATTTCCGGTAATTTTTTAAGAGTACATCACTCTCGAAACGTACATGAGGTTCTGCAACGAACGAACTATTGTTTTTCATAGGACAGAGAGAGGGGGGGAATCAACAATGAAAATTAAAGAGATACATATGAAAATAATTGCAATCGGGCTGCTTCCGGTATTCCTTATACTCGCCTTCGCATTGCCAAACACCGCCGGCACAGCCATCCTGTCGGGGGGTATTATGATTACCGCTTTTGTTGTAATTTTCATAGGAATGTCAATGCAGAAGAAGGAAGCGAAGGAACCCGATGACCTGCTGGCAATTCCGCCAAAGAAATCTTAATTTTCTTTTTTTCATAGTTACCTCGGTAAACAAAATCTCTGGTTGTGGACGAATGGTCTGATTTTTTTATCAACCAGAATAATTTCGCGGATCTCAGGCCTGGTCCGGTGTGAGAAGAAGCGCTGGAAGTAATACAGCAGTCATAAGAAATCAGCCAAAGCTATCCGGAAGGCCGGGGAGGAGTACTGGTTCTCTTGGGGCCGCTTGACAGGGACTGGCCACCGGTGAAAAATTATCGCGGAACTTTCACCAACCGTTCCATCCGGTCGATGAATTTCCCGGCATCTGCCAGTGCCTGCCGGACTTCTTGAACAGTCGGGCGGGCATCCAGACCGTACTGATCATTCTGTCGCAGTCCTCTCATATGATCGAATTGTAATACCCACTCGTCTTCCAGCAATCCCTTTTCGCGAAAGGAGTCGAGATACACGCCAATACAATAATGACTTTTTTCCCGGATCCCGTCACGGAATAAAATTGCCCGGGCGGCATGGAAATATCCCATGTATGCTGCCATGAGTGCAGACCGGAGCTAGCCTGCATCACAGTCATAACCGGCCTCGGTTACCCACTCCCGGGCTTGTGCAAGCGACTGCATCGCCTTATCGTCTGATGCTGCAACCTTTCGCAGAAGTCCGCGTTCGTAACACTCATCAAGTCGTGTCAGGTGTATCACCTTCGAGCGTGATAGATTGTTTCACAAACGATCGGTAAAACGGTTCATCAGCCTTTTTCATTGTGGCAATTTTCTCCCGGGTAAGGA
>JBGOZZ010000082.1:0-6060 GCA_041480465.1 Methanoregula sp.
CCCGGGCCGGAGAGCAGCTTCTCGAGATAAATGAGAGGATGAAATACTATGATCCGGACTCCTTTTCACAAGCTCTTGGTGCCGTGCAGAAAATCCTGACGATTGTTGCAGATACCGTTGTCCCGGCGCGGGAAAAAGTGTACCTGGATAAAAAAGGCCGGGAACGGAGCATAGAACCGGACCAGTATCTTAACCGGATTTTTTCCTATATTGAACAGAATTCAAAGAATGATCCGGCGGTATCCATGATCGAGTCGGAGATGGCCTTTATATTTACAAAATCTGATCACAGGCATGAAAAAACAAAAGGTTTGCGGGAAAATGTGTCAAAAGATGACGTGGAGCTTGCCATCATCCATATGTACCTGGTCATCGCTGAAATCGCGAAGATCAGGAAAGTGGATACGATTTACCTCAAGACCATCCCCTCAGATAACTATGGGTCTCTGCCAAAACCCTCCCCGAATCTGGAATGAGATCAACGGTCCTGGTTGATTATCCTCAATTCCCGGCAATTCACCGGCTGATACTATACGAAGGAGCAATTCCCCGGAAGCAAGCTGCGATTAAAACCGTCAGGTAAAAAAGGATCGTATCAGGAAAGAACAGTAGTATTCGTAATCGTTGTAGATGTAGTCTTTGAGAAGGGTAATGCAGCACCGATAGGTGGCCTGATATCGATATTGACCTGGGTATTTTTAGGAACCGGTTCTACCATAAAATCAATTTCGATTTGCTGGTTCTGGGTCATGGAGCTGAGACTGGATCCTGCACCAGCTTCTTTTGCCGTGAACGTTGTCGTAGTAGCGGTATCGCCCCGCTGGAGGATAATCGGAGTCGTAGCTGGTGTAGAGAAGGTAATTTCCAGCTTTGTCAGGTCAACCTCTGGTGCACCCGGGGCAAGTCCGATGGAGAATTTGATCTCATCGATACCTGATGAGGGTTCTGATGCGAGCCCATAGACGTTTCCTATCAGCTGGAGATTGGTTGTCGATTGTTCAACACTTTTATAGACCGTTTCCTGGGCCTTCTGGGTCGTGAAGAACCCGGCGCCAAGAATTACATATGCAAACACGGCCGCCACAACAACGAATGCGATCAGTACAATTGCCGCCTCGAGACCGGTGAATGCGTCAGAAGAATTTTTTGTGGAAAACATGGGCACCTGTATTATTCATGAGGAAGGAAATTACATAATGATATCTGAAAATCTTTCCATTTCCCGAGGTCATTCCGGGAAATAAAGGCTGATAATTTCAATAATTTTTAGAAGTCACACAAATGTGTTCCGGCTGTTTCAGACACGTGTCAGGTAAAATTTTTTAAACCCGTTTTTCTCCTGGAGATAAAAAAGGAGAGATTAGTAGAGAACAGTGGTATTTGTAATAGTAGCCGGTGCAGTCTTTGAGAAAGGTAATGCCGCTCCTACTGACGGTCTCAATTCCATGGTCATTTTGGTATTTGCTGTTACAAAAGCTGTCTTGAAATTAATCTCGACCTGATCATTTGCATTCATTGACGAAACTGCGGTAGCGCCATTTAATTTGGTGGTAAATGTTGTTGTACTGGCAGCAACTGTGTTGTTCTGTGAGAGGATTATCGGGTCCGTGGTTGGCGTGGAGAAGACAATCTTCATCTTTGTCAGATCAATAGCCGGTGCACCCGGGGCAAGACCGATAGAGAATTTGACCTCGTCAATACCACTTGCTGTAGCTGACGAAAGTCCATAGACATTGCCTATCATCTGGATGTTTGCAGTCGACTGTTCAACACCCTTATACACGGTCTCCTGGGCCTTCTGGGTTGTAAAGAACCCGGCGCCAAGTACGACATACGAGAACACCGCTGCGACAACAACGAATGCAATCAGAACAATCGCTGCCTCAAGGCCGGTGAACCCTTCATCATTGCGTTTCATGGATTTCATAGGTTAACCTTCGTACATTCAAGAGGACACTGGCGTATCCAACGTCCCTAATTCTTTAAACGATCTTGTAGTATAAATACATTTTTCTACCGGTCTTCCTTTTGTTCTGAATTTTGAGGTTTTTTCAGCGAAAATTCCCCAAATCATGGGAAAAAAACCGACCAAACTTTCCGCTCTATCGTGTACTTTTCATTTTTCAGACGATGAATTTTTTTAATTTTTTGCTCTCCTCTTACATGCGTATTTATGTCAGGAAACCAAACATAGTTTTTGACCTTTTGCCATGGATAAAAAATCTGTCATGTATGCAGTTGGTGCACTGGTCATTATACTCGTTGTGGCGCTTGTCATAAAACCGATGGTAACCGGTCAACCCCTCAACACGGGTCTTCCCGCAGCCAAGACTCCGCAACCTGCACTCCCTGCGACCCCGTTACCGGCACGCACGGTGACCCCAACTCCTCAGGCGTCTCCATCACTCCTTCTTCCGACAGCAGTCCCCACGTGGGATAAGACTGTCATGACAATCGGGTTTGTCGATCCATCAACCTATGGCATTTCACCCGGTGTTCCTCTCCCGAACGCGACCCGGTTTGACACCAATCCTGTGAACACCAGCATGACCTCATATGCAAAAATTTCCGGAAAATTCAGCGGGACGACCGGGATAATAAAAATTCCCTTCCCTTACTGGGATCTTGTCTACACCGTGGACCCTGTGGCAGCAACAGAGCCGGGTTCACTCCAGGTCAGTGCGACAGCAGGAACCGGAGTATCACACAGTGGCGTGCAGGGCTCCTACTCCGGCGTGATTCCTGAATTTACCGTTCAGGTGATAGATGCTGCTGATCCCAACCGTATCGTGCGCACGTTCAGTCCCCCCGGTGGCATTGACTTGGACCTGTGGAAGGATACAAACGATCCCCGCCCGTGGACTGAAAAATTCTATGAGGGAGAGCGGAGTTATTATTTTATCATCACATCGAAGTTACTGAACTCCTATAGTATCGATATCAGGATCCCGGCAAAATATATCGGTCAATACTGATCGCGCTGAAGCGATTCATCATATGGTTTTTTTGTATTTTTCTCTGAACCGCTGCCCCCTCGCTTCCCCGGTTCTTGAACCGGATCTGCGGGGTACAATGCCAGCTGACTGATAGTGTCGTGGTGAAGCCGAATTGAACAGATCGCTGAAAAAAAATGATTTTTTCTGCTCATGTAGCAGTGCTATTGGACGGTGAATTCGCATCAAAACAATAAAAATCATAGTATTTCAGATACGATGGATTTTGTATTCCTGTATTTCCCTTCAGGATGAACGCCGCCGCCCCCGACGGGGCTCCCCCGCGGCGGATCAGTGACTAAAACTTCTCAATATAAATATCTTCCGCCCCGTCGTGCATCGGAGGGAATCTGATACGGGTGACCCTCGTAAAAAAATATGATTTCATGGAGAGATCACGGGAAAAAATTATTCTGACTCCCGATTGAGGACATTCGACTCTGCCCCCACCGCTGTGGCATCCCCGGTGACGCGATTGCCTCTTTTTGGAAGGCTGGCAAAAAATTGAAGGAAAAAGAGGGTTTTATTATCATACCTGTTTTTAATCGATCTTTCTCTTTCCCATGGATTCAATGTAGACGATCTCTTTACCCACTTCTACATGGCCTTTCTTGTCTTCGGGTATGGGAATTTCAAAGTTTGAAAAGTCTTTCATATCCATCAGTTGTGCGGTATTGCCGGCAATCGAGATCACCTGGCCGCTCTTTCGTTCGACAATGGGAATGTATGCCTTGGCCGATACGGGCTGGACGATCGATCGTTTGACTCCGTCAAAGATTCCTACAGCATCGATTCTCGCCTTTGCAGCACCGTGCTTCCCCGGCTTTGACGTGGCAATACCGAGCACCCTGCATGGCTCGTCTTCGATTACAATGTAGCGTCCCTCTTTTATCTTGCCTATTTCGGTCTGCTCTTTCATTTCATTCACACCTAAAATAACCACATATCGTAAACGCGGTAGTAATTTATCTCTATTGCATTACATAAATACAGCGTAGAAAAAGGGAAGTCCGGGGCATGGAATTTCTTTCTGCATGTAATGAGATGGCAGAACTGGTTGAAGAGAGCATCCGCGATCTTGCGGGTACTCCTGAAGGGGGTGTGACGGTGAAGATGGGCGCCGATCTCACCCCGACAAAAAAGATCGACCAGGTGGCTGAGGATTGTATTATCTCCTATTTACAGGATGACCCCCTCTGCTCGCTCCTGGTGAGTGAAGAGGCCGGGAAGGTAAAATTCCAGGGAAACGGCGGCACCATCTTTCTCGATCCGGTGGACGGGACGTTCAATGCCCTGGCAGGAATCCCCTTCTATGCACTCTCCATCGCGTACGCAGAGCATGGGGTGGTGCAGCAGGCATTCGTCCGCAACATGGCAAGTGGCGAGACATTCACGGCCGTAAAAGGGAAATACGCGCGGTGCGACAACAAACCCATCAGGGTATCGGCAGTCTCCCAGCTGGATGAATGTGCGATGAGTGTCTACGGAAGAAAATTCGATCCCACCCGCATGATGCAGCTCGGGCAGAAGATCCGGCGGTGGCGCCTGCTGGGGGCCTCTGCCCTGGAACTTTGCTATACCGGGTGCGGGAGGATTGATGGTTTTGTCGATCTGCGGGGGACCCTGCGGGTAACCGATGCCGCTGCCGGGATGCTTGTGTGTACTGAAGCAGGCGGGATGGTTTCAGATCTCGAAGGCAAGGGGATCCGGTTTCCCAACGAGGTGACAATCGGGCGGTGCCTTGTTGCCACAAACAGGGTACTCCACCATAAGGTAATCGAGTACCTGCGGTGACTGGTATGAGGATACTGCTTGTTTCACGGATTGACAACCGGGATGCGCTTGCATTTACTGAAAAGGTCAGAACGGTCCTTGAAAAAAAGGGCTCCGATGTAGTATACGACCGGGATACCGCTGTCGCTCTTGGGGTAACCGGTTGTTCGATCGCAGATGCGGACCCGGAGATTGTTATAGCGATCGGGGGAGACGGTACTATCCTCCGCACGATCCAGCAGATGGACATACCCATCCCGGTTCTCGGTGTCAACTGGGGCGAGGTTGGTTTTCTTGCGGATCTTGAACCTTCCGAAGCACTGGAGTTTATAGAAAACCTGCCATCGGTTTTTTCTGTTGAAGAGCGGATGAGAATTACGCTGTCCAGCGATGGCACCTCTCTTGGAACTGCACTGAATGAAGCGTTGATCGTGACCACCCGCCCGGCAAAGATGCTGAAATTTTCCATTCTTGTTGACGGCATCCCTGCGGAGCAGTTCCGTGCCGATGGCTTGTTGATCAGTACACCGACCGGTTCTACTGCCTATGCAATGAGTGCGGGAGGACCTATTGTCGACCCGCGGATACAGGGATTTTTACTGGTTCCCCTTGCCCCCTATATGCTCTCATCCCGCCCCCACCTGATAAGCAGCGACCGGCACCTCGAGATCAAACTGGACAGTGCAAAGCCTGCCCATCTTGTCATCGACGGCCAGAAGACGATCGGCGTGGGATCCTCGATAACTATTGAAGTAAAACGGTCTGAACGCCCGGCCCTCTTTGTTGATGTCAAACGTAATTTCTTTGAGAAGGTGGATAAAAAACTCCGGAAGCTTTGAAAAAAATATTCTTTTTTTTGGTATTTTTGAGTGTAGCAGCCACGTCAATTACCAATTTTTTATGTTCCAAAGTTCTGGATATAAATAATGAGTATCACCCAATGAGGTTTCACGCCCAAGCCTATGATTTGGGAGGGTTACCCGCCTCAGGGCCTCTCCGAGGCACGGCGGGGCAGGGAGGTTTTGGAATTTTTTAAGAGTTTTTATCCCGGATCCGCCGCGGGGGCGTCCCTTCGGGGGCGGCGGCGTTCATCTTTAACCGGGATATAAGAATCCCCGTCTCTTGTCATATTAAATATCATGATGTCATGAAAACCACCATGTAACTGGTGAACACTTTTCAGTTTTTATGAGCGCCCCCGTGGCCTGTTCACCGCCTGTAGTGTGGCAGCCTTTTTAGACGGATGGTGAAAAACTGAAATGAGAGGAGGTCTTTGTGCAATACCGGATATGTC
>JBGOZZ010000083.1:0-5999 GCA_041480465.1 Methanoregula sp.
GGCATGAAAATGCCGTATGAGTCCATGTAGTGTGCTTAACCTTATCTTTTGTGCTGCCATAACCCGGTGGAGAAGAAAACAGGGAACCAACATTCCTATATTATGAAATACTTTTTAAGGGAATCTCTGAATTATAAATTTACATCAGAATATGTTCAAATTTCTTTCCTGATTTCAATTATCAGAGATTCAGATTAATAGTTCCAAAGCACTCTTGGCACTCCTTCCGAGAACAAATCATATTTATTAAAAAAAACCCGGGATCTATCCCGGAAATTATCTTGATGTAATTCCTGAGATCACAGGAACAGAGTAGACATAACTGTAACCACTGGCTATATTAAGATTTACCGTTTGCATAACGCGAGTACCGCTTTTCACGTTTGCATTAACGATACCTTGTGCCAAACTTCCCACTCTGTTTTGGGATCTGGGTTCTATATACGTGTACGCACATTTGACTTCTGCTGACATTACGAGATCTTTAAGTGAGGGATTTATAAACTCTACAGTAATACTCATCGAATCACTACCGGATGGATAATACCCGGCTATTCGCGCTGTTGGTCTCGGGAATTCCACATCCCTTATTAACCGTTCCTCAAACTCAACACTACGTGGTCTTGCGAATTTGATCGTTACATTCTCCTCCTCACATGTCAAGGCTGCACAGACCTTCACTGTATGGTTCCCTTCTTCAACCATGAGATCCAGGGGTTTATCATGTGTCACAATGCCAACGCTCTTATTGTCTATAAAAACCGGCAGGTCTGCATCCCAGCCACCGATGGATACTCTCAACGGTCCCTTCAATCCCGGTGTTACATTAATATTGGTTATATTGGACGTATTTGTCACGTTTGAGAACGGGATGAAAGTATTGGTAGGGGTGACAGTCGGAAGATTCACTGTCTCATTTTTTATTTGACCTACACATCCTGTCGTCAGAATACATCCAATAACGATGATAAGGGGAATAAGCACGATATTTTTCATGAGAGGAGTCACCATAATCTCTTAAGCGGGTTACCTTTCATTTAAGAATTTAACCGGCTGTAATATTGATATAATTTTTCGTGTTTTTATTCTTTCGGAAATCAATCCAATAATTCCATTTCTCTGTAAATCCAGTTGCGTGTGGTTGACCTTCACATAATCCGATACCGTAAAGGATACTGAATTTCGTGAGATCGAGGGGGTTTTGTTTCTGTTACCGATGTACGGTTCTTCGTGAACATGATTTATCAGGAAAAATATTCTTCTGTACAGTTCCAGCAGAAGTCTACCGGGAATCGAAAACAGGTAATGGAACCAGTTTTCTTCTCTTCATTACCCTCTCTACCGCTTAAATATCGAAGTTCTGCACCATATTAAACCCCGGAACAAAAAAAGAGCAGAGTGGACTGGATGCTAAAACGAAAACGTGAGAAATTGATGGGATGGTTTTTGTCTGGATTTTTTTAAAAATTATCCAGTCTTATACCATGTATTCTGGATACTGGATCCGGCAGGATTTCAGATGAGCAATCAACTTTTTTAATTTATAGTACTAATGATGACTAAGTTATTCAATATCTTTACAAAATAAATTGAGCCAGAAAGAGACCATTATTAGGATTTCATTTATTTCCGGTATGCAGGTGACTACCTTGAGACAACCAACAATACCCGGCAAGAGTATTCACAGTGATAGCATACTTTGCCATTATCGTCATAATTTACCGATAATTTCAGGATCTGGTTTTGCATTTGATGGTGATTCCTTTGTCTGAGGAAACACGTATCGAAAAGATCTATTCAGTCTTTTTTAAACAGGATTTTCCTCCAGACCTGTTACTTGTTCTGGTATGGCTTGCAGCAAGTATTGCGGCGATCTATCTATCCTTCCCGGATGAGACCCCGCTCCGTGTTGTGCTTGCCCTTCCGGTCATACTCGTTATCCCGGGATACTGCCTTCTCACCGCACTCTTCCCTAAAAACAGGGATATCGATCTCTTAACGAGGATGGTTCTCTCTATTGGACTTTCAATCGCAATTGTTCCCCTTATTGGCCTTGGATTAAATTTTACCCCGTGGGGGATCCGGCTTGATCCAATCGTGATATCATTAACACTTTTCACCCTGATAACGGTTATTGTTTCACATTACCAGAGAGCTATTCTTCCGATTGAAGAACGGTTCAGAATGCCATTTCCCGAGATTGCCGCTGCTTTCCGCAAGGAGTTTCTGACGAAAGGTGGTAAAAGGGGCGACCAGATCCTTAATGCTGTTCTTGCCATTGCTATCCTCATTACCATTATAACAGCAATTTATGTCATAACTGTCCCCAGAGAGGGAGAGAAATTCACAGAGTTTTTTATTCTTGGTGAGAACCGGACCGCCGCCAGTTATCCCGCCAGTATCGTTCAAGGACAGGATTATCCAATGTACGTAGGTGTAGGGAACCATGAGTACTCGGATGTCCACTACACGATTGAGACCTGGATGTTACTTACGGAATTTGATAATGTAACCAATAGCTCACGTATTTTGACGATGGATCCCAATGACAGGCTGACGGTTCCCCTTGCATATAATGAGACTACCATAATCCCCTATAACCTGTCTGTTAAGAAAAGCGGGTACAATCGGGTAGAATTCCTGTTATTCAAAGATATCGTTTATGGTCCTGAATTAACCGGAAGCGATCGCATCAACGCGAGCTATCGCGAGCTGCATCTGGCGGTAACCGTCCGGTAGGCGAAGCACCCTTCGGGAGGGGTAGCATCGAGAAGACCGCGGTGACATCACGAGAGGAGTTTATTGAGCACTGGTCAACAGTGACAACCTTGTCTGTCCCCTCAGCGATCAATGCTCCGCAAAGGCAACATATCGGACACGGATTCATTGTACAAAATTCTTCGGATTCATGAGTTATGGCCCTGCAGCCATCAATGAACCGGTACCCGTGAAACGTGAGTGCAACTGTGTTATCGCGCCAACTGCCGGAAACCCGGGAAGCGAACTCAAAAACTTCACCCATTATTTCATTGATGAGTATGATTAATTCCTCCTCTTTTTCGGGAATCACTAGTGCATTTCTTTTTTTGAGGTCTTGGATCCATGGTTCACAGCATGGGGTAATGATAAGTCCGGCCGTCCCGGTTTTTATAAATGGTTCCTTTGCTGATACCTTGCTCCCGCTATAGGTCAAAGTCGGATTGAACTGCATGACCCGGGATTCTCCGGTGATGCGCGGGGGAAGAAAATATGCATTCCCGGTTATACCAAGATCAGATTCTATACGGCAGATATTTTTACACCATTGTGCAGTGAGCATCCCAAAAGGTCGCGGATCAACCGTTTCACCCCTCGTGAAGGCCAGGATAAAAATTCCAATCAGAGCACATACTGTACCGGAAATCACAAAAGCAGCTGTAATGAATTCCCCGAGGTTGGAAACAAGGGCGACTATGACGAGGATAATCGCTGCTGCCAAGAGAAGAATTGCAGCGGAGGCATAATTGTCCAGTTTTTTTAACGGCATCATTTTCCTCACATTTCCCCACAGGGATATTGCATTTTCTTTCACAATAATTATCTCCTCGTTGTTATTACAAAAGCTATTGCATATTCTTCAGAATCTTATAGAATAAATTTTTTTATTTTTATATCCTTCATGAGAAATTATACCCCGTTTTTCCAACGATTTTGCCTCTTCTTTACGTCATGGTTGTTGATCACGTTAAAATGACCACGTAAAATACAGACCAAGAATTTCCATGATTTTCTGTACAACAACCGCACCGGATATCACTATTCCCGCGGCTGTAATATACCTGAAGTATCGCATATAAGCGGGTTTGACATACCGTGGTTCAATAAGCATCACTAACAGGAGGAAACCGATGAACCCCAGAACGAAGAAAAGCGCCAGATCGAATCGCTCCACAAGGAGCATGAAGCACGAAATAATAATGAGCCATAGTCCGAGAATGATTGCGGCGATCTGTTTTTTTCTCATCGATGTTCCTGCATTATAACCATATCCTTGTTCTCATAAAAAAGTCACTGATTCCTTGAAACCACGATCACGAAAACGATTAGGGGTTTGCCCAAAGGGAAGTCTGGGATAGCTACTTTCCAATTATCATGAATATATATCATTAGCTGCGCGTATTTTTTTTTATTATCAATTAGCTAATATGCTTACCTCATGATTATCGTATATTTTCTGCGATGTATATGTCAGATCAGAAAATTTTAAAAGGATATCTTGCGTAGGGTGAAAAGTCACATCAAGCCAATCCGCTTTTAAATTATTGTTCGTTGACTTAAAAGGCAATCCATTTCTCTCTAATTCCTGGTTTCGAAGAATAAAAAATCCTTTTTCAAAGGTAAATCTATCCTTTAACTCAAATACACTCGTGGCATCATACGATGGTAAATTCAGGATCTTCGTTTCGCTGAAAAAATCTTTTTCAAATATGTGGCTTGGGTAATCGTCTGAGGAAATAGTGGAATTAAATTTGACAAACTGTGGAATGAAGGCAAATGCACGCATTTCCGATTCGGTGAAATAGTGCCTGCCCTGCTGTGAAGAGAGTTCCACGGAATCTGATGCGTTATCTCCGGTTATTGAAGAGAAACAAAGATAAGAAAATATTAATAAACCGAAAATAAGCGCAATTTTTCGGGGTATTTTATTGTCATAAAGGATATAAAGAACAAATAGAAATCCAGTCGCTAGTGCAAAAGCAAAAAATGGTGAAATAAGTAAGCTGAACCGATCTGCTCTGATAGTTGACATAACAAAATGTGAGGCCGTTAACGGACTTGGGAAATATAAAGGACTCATACATAATACAAAAAGTCCAATCACTGAAGGATATTTTGTTTTATAGGTCCAGAAAAGATAACCTATCCCTAAAATGACGAAAAAAATTATTATTGCAACTGTTATATTGCTCTCCAGATAAGCATATTCCTGACCCGCGCCTTCATATTTCAATGTAGATAATTCAGGAGTATTTGCAGATTCGATCTTACTTAAGACTTGACCAATAAGTTGTATAGAAGTAAATATCCAGTATACAGAAAAGGTAACGATAATGAAGATAAGAATTTTGGTTTTAATTACAAAATAATCATTTATTAATAATTCCAAAATAATAAATAAAATTAACAGGACCACAATCTGAAGGATTGATACCTGATGCACCAGGATGAGGTAGAGAGAAAATAGTATAGTTAATGCAACGTATGATCGCCATTTCGGCGTCTGAATTTGTGTATGAACCAATAATAAAAAAAAGACAAATCCGATAAAAGCCATGGTACGAGTTACTACATACGTGGAATAGGAGACCACTACAGGTGTAATTGAAAAGAATAAACAAATGAGCAATGAAGTTTGATTGTTTTTAGTTATTTGATTAAAAAGCAGATATATTGCCCATACCATTACGATAAAGGACAACGATGTGAGAATAATAAATGAAAATTTTTCATCAGTCCCAAAAAGATTCATTCCTTCAGCAATGAAAATATGATATAGCGGGAACCAGGCATACGAAAAATCAAGGTCAGCAGGAATAATATGACCTGATAAAAATATTATTTTTGAAAAATACAAGTGTGGGATAATATCGGTCATTCCAAAATAGAGTGGATATTTCAATTGCAATCCAAATATGAGGTTTCCCATCACACAACTAATTTCAAACAGTACTATCGAGGG
This sequence comes from Methanoregula sp., assembly GCA_041480465.1. GTDB lineage: Archaea > Halobacteriota > Methanomicrobia > Methanomicrobiales > Methanospirillaceae > Methanoregula. The sequence goes on from JBGOZZ010000083.1 coordinate 5,720, forward strand.
CTTTAAATTATCAGTGAAGATCTGGAAGAAAACCACGCAGAAAAGTCCGGTAATTATCAGAAAATAATACCAGGGCCTGTATGAAGAAAAATAAAGAGCAAGTATTGATAATGCAAATAGTGAAACAAAGAGAATCTGGAAATATATCCTGTTTGCCTGCATCAGAATAAGTGTTTCCGGAACCTTCCTGCCGTTCTTATATAATTTCAATAATAAGATTACGATAAGTATTGCCGGAATAATGTAAATAAGACCCCGGATCGCAAAATCCGGCCTGTTA
>JBGOZZ010000084.1:0-5972 GCA_041480465.1 Methanoregula sp.
CACCTCTTCTTCACCCCGCTCCGTGAACACTATGAACTGCAGGAAGGCTTCCGGCTCTCTGAATACTGATGCCTCAATTCCTTCAAATACTATTGTCCGGCTCACCGGGCCGTACCACCCTGCAGTCCGTTCCGTTACAGCATCATTGCCGGCTTCGAAGATATATACACGTTCAATCTCGCCATGTCTCCCCCACGCGGTCTCGACGATACCATTCTGATCGAAGGTGTAGGTTTTTCCGACTGCCCCGTATTGTCCACCCTCCCTCACAGCAATCTGTCGCCCGCCGTTTTCATACCGGAATGTCCGCGGCCGCTGACCGAACGAGAATGTTTCTTCAAGCATCCCGTTCTGATCGAAAATGAACCGTCGGAGAATCTTTTCTTTTACTGTGGTGTCGCGTTCTGTCATCATATCAGAAGAAGGACTGAAGAGATAGAGTCGTTTTAAGTTTTTTCCGGTATCCAGTACCCGGACACCTTCCCGGCTGTACTGGTAGAATCTGGTGACCGGTCCTTTTCGCGTGCCTGCGAATTCAGTAATGACTGCATCTGCCATCGTAACCATTCGCTCCGTTATACCCAGGTTTTTTAGCATTTTTCCCGTGCCGAGAAATACTTTGTTCTCAAATGTGATCCCAAAAATCCGGGACACCCTTTCTCACCGGCTCTCCCCATTACCTTTGATAATGTTGAAGTGGATACTACCTGTCTTCCCTGGGAACACCTTTTGGGTCAATTATTATGCTGGACATAATGTTAACCGGTGCCGAAGAAGAAAATCCGTGATATATTCCGACGGGAGAATCCTTAACGTGAAGAATTAGAGATTCCGAAAAGCTGGATAAAAAATGTCGCGGGTTCCAGGATCATTTGTCTGCACTGATTTTCTTGAGCCTCATTTTCTGGAAGAGGCGAGAATCTCATCGGTCGTCATTCGGATCCACCTGTGCCTGTCTGCCCAACTCTCCCATACCGCGGCCATCCATTTTCTGATCATTGTATCTTTCTCCTCACCGGTCCCTGCCTGGAGCACATCCATGACAGTCAGGCCTGCGGCTGCCCGGGTGGTTTCAGTCAGGGCCAGACTTTTCTTTTCTTTGCAATTCTCATGTGGGCCTGATGCACCTGTTTACCGGTATATCCTTTTTCCAGCGTGAGGTACAACCCGATCAGGCCAAATGCAACCGTGATAATACGGGTTGGTCCGCCGCCATGCTGCGCAGCGTATGTGTCAACTACATGCTGGTGGATGAACTCAGGATCCTGCTTTGCAACTGTGTAACACATGAGGTCGGAGTAGAGCTGTAAGCACTCTTCCGAGGCATTAGCACGGTCAGGCGGATCCAGATGGTGATCGGGAAGTTTCAACCGACAGCCGGGACATTCAATCATGAATTTCTTCAGGTACAGGTACGTGCTTCACTTTTTTATAACGGATCGGTGAGAGCAGGCAGGAACCACCGGCAATGGATGTCACGATCCATACGACAACCGCAATTGCCAGGGATTTAAGCCAGCCAATTGTGTAGAGTTTCTGGAAAGCCAGTAACCATACGATTCCCGGGCCGCAGATGGCAGGGTTCATCAAGATGTCGACGGGATCCTATATCGGAGTATGTATTTTCATTGCGTTCACCCTGATGAGACCAACAAAACCGAGCCTGTTAAAGCGTGAAAAATCATTGATTTTTAAGGCTCTGTTGAAATCCACATAGCACATTGAAGACTCGTTGGTTTTTGAGGAAACGATCGATAGAAAAAATGATACATTTATTGATGTTAATTAAAAAAAATTCGGAGGATGGTTCATTTTTCATTATAATTTCTGTTTGCATAAAGGCGTGGTGATGAAGAAGCCGGTACACGAGAGATACGGGAATTACCGGGACGCGATTTATTTGACAATCGGTTTTGTCCGGAACCGGTTCCGGACCTTGTCGGAAAAGTATTTTCCAACCGCGTCCGAACTCATAAGATCCTTGTAGACTTTTGGTGGGACTCCCAAATACTCGTAAACAAGTCCTGAGTGAAATTCGATCTCCAGGATTTTTGAGCTCTCATCATATCCAACAGAGCGCAGAATACGGGATTTAACGGGCTGTCTTTCCAAGCGTATCACCACGCTTTTACACGTGCGCTGAATGGTTAATGGTTTTTATAAAAAGTTTTGAGGGGTGATCATCACTTCATGAATTTTCCCGGGGCGGAGTGCATTGCGTGACTGCCCGCAGCCTCCAGAGGAACAAACGAAGGCGTGCAGATAAGATAGTGGATCCTGTTGAAACCTGGTACTCACTACCGGCAAACTATTACGCAATCTTTACCGCATCAACAATGCAAAAAAATATTTTCCGTTTAGAGGACGCTTGCGAGCTTCGCTTCAAGGATTTCAAGCCCCTTCCTGACGTCTTCAAGGTTCCTGCCACCTGTAAGAATGATCTTTCCTGAAGAGAAGAGAAGAACGACGATTTTGGGATCCTTGATCCGGTATACCAGCCCGGGAAACTGTTCGGGTTCGTACTCGATATTTTCGAGGTTGAGCGTGACGGTCAACTTGTTGATATTGATGTATTTGCCGAGATTGTAGGAGCAGACCATATTGGTGATCGCAACTTTGGGCTCTTTGAGAGGTTCGATACCTACCTTTTTTAACGATTTGATGACGATAGCAAGTCCGTCTGCGAGCGCCTTGTGGTTACGGATGCCGGTGAGTACAATCTTGCCCGACGAAAAGATCAGGCACGCAATCTTGGGATCCTGGATCCGGTATACGGCACCGGGGAACCGTTTCTTGTTGAGTTCACAGTTCCCGGCATTTTCTGAAAACTTGACAAGATCTATGGACTCGGCGACTACACCGGATGCAACGATATTCTCAATCTTCAATGATTCATATTTTTTATCAGCCATCTTCTAACCAATGATGTTCTCCGGAGCATAAGACTAATGGACAAGGCACACTCCTTTTGTTCGTTCCGGCAGTATCAGACCCGGTACCGGTCAGAAAAGTACGTCGGTAATAAAATCCGATAACGTGACAACCGTCTCCAAAGTTCTCATTGACATTAAGATCGGGGTTACCGATGATCGACTTGCCGTCAGGTGCAATAAATCATGAGCCGGGTTTTTATGTTCCAAAACGGGGAGACCCTTCCCGGAACACCTCTTCGCGATCAGATCCCGTAATCCTTGTAGAGTCTGACCTGCCTTCCGGGGAAGTGCAGATCAGAGGGTTCTGTTTGCCCCTGGCAGATGTGCCATTCGTGTTGGCCCATATCCTGTGGATGAGTCAATGGGGCTCATGTCCCCGCACCGGATCTCGAATTTCATCGTGCCGTCGGATTGCATGATCCGGGCCATTGCGGGCTCTGCCATGACAGCAGGAACATCCGGCTGGCATGCACCTTTGGACCGGATTACGGTGCCGCTACCAGAAGGGGCGGAAACGGACAGGGCTGTGGATGGGTCAGCCAGCACCGGAGCTGCTGAGTCCTGCATGATCGGCCCCCACTTAAGATCCTGGTGACTGAATTCGTCGGACTCTTTGGACATCACCCTGAAGTTCGACTTGAGATCGAGCAGCTCGTTGATCAGTCCTGTTGCCAGGGCTTCCATCTCCCGTACCTTTTTTTCCAGTGCTATGATCCGATCTTCTGATACACCGGTTCCTGAAGTTTGCATAATCTTAATCAGTTTCTCCTGTTGATCGAGCTGACGCCGAAAAATTTGTTTTTGCATCAGACTACGCTATACAGAACACTACTTGCGGTCCAGACATCTTAAAGTGAGGAGTGTGTTATGGTCTCAAAATGTGGTGTTTTACTCCACAGGTACTGATAGGGTGTGATCTTCGTCCATCAGGCATTTTTCAAAAGGGTGAAATACCATGCGATGAAAGCCGGCTGCTGAGATGCGGGGGGTTCAAGTGTCTTTGAAGAGGGTCATGGTTGTGAGAATGATCCCTGAATGGATAGTGGACCCGGTTACAGGGAGTTTACCTTTTTTTAACCGGGTTACGTTCCAGACCGGACACTTCTTCAGGCGGCAACGGTTTCAGCGTTTCTCCAAGAGAGACCGGATGCTTTTCAGCTCGCCGAGGATCTGCTGGTCAACAGGAGAGCTGCTGCTGATGGGTGAGGGAGTGCCGCTCCCGGTCCCGTTGCCATGTACCGGGGAACCGCGGACCATCGACCGTAGCAGCTCCCGGAGCTCTTCTGCGTGCTCTATAGCCTCAATCCGGATCTCCGGCACGGCCTGCCCGGAGTAGCCTGCGGTCTGGATAGCGAGGTTCGAGATCCCGAGAAACCGCATGAACGGCCCCTGGCGGACGTCAAGGTTGGTGATCCGGTTATACGGAACGATCCCGGTTGTCCGGAACCAGACGCCCCGTTTCCAGTTGATCTCATCCTCGCGGAGCTCGTACCACATGCTCTCGTAATAGAGGCCGACCCAGTACCAGAGCAGAACAAAGAGGAGTAACGTTCCGCCGAGAATGACGACCGAGAACTCTGCAGGCATATCAGAGAAGAGCGCTACCGGTACGTAGGAAAAGAGCAGGACGATAGCGATACCGAGCGCGATGCTGCCCCGTAACCATGTCTTCATCGAAGGCGATGGCTTGAACAGGGTGTTGAGCGGAAAATGCTGACTCTGCATTGAAATCTGCGTGCAGTTTCGTGATGGGAACAGATAAGAGTTGTGAGGGTTTCCCAGATATCGACTCTTCGATGAACCGTATCAAATCTTCTCACCCTTTGTCTGGAAAAAATTCTGTCGCCCATCCGGCTGTCTGGGGCTGAACTGGAGCTGAAAATCTAATAGCACTTATTGGAGGGTGATCGCTTGCTAAAGGGCTTGGAAGCTGGGGAATGCGAACGATGCTCCAGATCAGAAGCCTATGAAGATACTACCGCCCTTATCATATTTTCTTAGCCAGATCTTCCATCAACTCTGCCTGAATTTTCTGGATCTCCAGGAGTCTCTCCCCCTGGTTAATGAGGAGATGATCAATTTTCCTGTGCAGCTGGTGAATTTCCATCTCTGCATTGAGGTTTACCTGGTAATCGTGTTCCGCATTCATCCGGTCTCTTTCCTCCTGTCGGTTCTGGCTCATGATGATGACAGGAGCCTGAATTGCAGCAAGGGCCGAGAGGACGAGGTTGAGCAGGATGAATGGATACGGATCATATGGCCTGAGTACAAGGACGAGTGTGTTCATCGCGATCCATACAAGAAGGAACGCGGTAAACATGGTGATGAATGTCCAGCTCCCGGCAAAACCGGCGAGCCTGTCGGAAACCCGGTCCCCGAAGCTCAGCTGCCGGTCAAATTCGATATTGATATTTTTCGCCGTGAGTTCATGGTCTTTCATGCTTTGTGCGATATTCTCTTCCAGCGAGGAAAGCTCTTCTCTCTCTTTCTCCAGAATCTCCCTGATATATTGTGTCCTGAAGTGGTTCAGATCACTGCTGCAGATGTAACTTTCTCGTGACCACGCAGGATATTCCTTCCGGATTAGTACCGCGATCGATTCGGGGATCAATCCTGCAGGTACAACTTCGTTTCGTTTCTTGTGTTCCCCGCACACCTGGCAGGGAAATGTTTCCTGATCAGCCATCCCTGTTCCTCTTACAAAACTATGGATCTGCAATAATATATAAGGAAAGGAGCGTTCAGGAACATCCGGATAGTGCCTTGCGAATCCCAAGGTGCGTTAAGGGTCTGACTGGTTCCAGGTATGAAGGTACGATTTGCAGGATAAGGTAAATCCCGGCACTGTGAGAGACCTGCTCTCCCCAAAACCCACTTCTCCGTCAGAGACTTCACATTGCAAAAAGTTCCCAACCCCTAAAATGACACTAATTCGCGAAAAAGCAACACCATTATTTTGGGAATGCTCCATTCTATTCCCCATTCGGCTATCCGGGGCTGAATCGACGCTGAAAATGACCGCTAACAGCACCTATCGCG
>JBGOZZ010000085.1:0-5908 GCA_041480465.1 Methanoregula sp.
GCCATCAGGATGATTACCCTTTCCAAGTTTGCCGGTATAATGCACATCCCGCAGAACACCCTGCGGGAGAACTACCTGGACATCATTTCCCTCCTGGTAGAGCACGATCCGGCCAATTACGCATCTGAACTGATGTTCGATGCCGATCAGCTCAACTTCTTCCTCCATGACAAAGCCCGTTCGCAGGAAATCATAGAATTCCTGCACCAGGAAGAAAAGGCGCGAGGGAAAGAGCAGCAGAGAAAACCCTTAAAAGAAAAAGTGCAAAAACCCGAGCAACGGGAGTTGGAAGAACCCGCACCAGCCCCCGAACCCGCGGAGAAAAAACAGCCTCTCCCTTCCCAGTCAACACTATTTGATGGGTTCTGATGCTTCAAAATAACGGTGGAGCAGGATACCGCAGTCGATTCTCTCGCCACCGTTCCCGTACGTTTCAAAACCCAGGTGATAGATGAGGAGATCGCTATTGATAACCCTCGCAAGGGCAAGCAGGGGCGGAACCATCTCGATGGCAGGGCGGATCGCATAGATGACGTCCGCACCTTCATACAGGCTGAATTCCGGCGAGAAAACATCATCAACCCTGAAGGCGAGCCACGCAGGAACCTTCATATCCCTGATGTCGGTGCAGCGGACCTGCACACCGGCATCATGCACTATCTGCGCTGCGATTGTGTTCCTGCCGATCCCGACTTCAACGGCATTGGTATAGTGTTGCGCGATATACTCCCCGATACACGTCTCAATATGTTTATAGGAACCCATTCCAACAGAATATAGCGATGCATATCCATATTTTTTGGGATTCCCTCTCCCCGCCCGGGCTCCAGGTGCCGGTCACCCGCATGATCTCTGCAATTATTGGTGTTCCTGCAACAGTATCGGAGAACCATGTGCGCATCATGGGATATGTGAACGAGCGCAGGCAGATCGATGCGCAGGCACTGTTAGAGAGCATCAACGTGTACAAGCACCGCCATTCCCTGTTAGAACCCCTCCTGCTGGTGGTGCACCAGGACCTTTTTAAGAATGGCAATCGTTTTGTGTACGGGCTTGCCCGCCAGACTGCCGGCGCCGCGGTTGTATCCACCGCCCGGCTGGGGAATGAGTTTTACGGGAGGGATGGGAATGATGACGATCTCATTGACCGCATCACTAAAGAAGGCGCCCATGAAATCGGTCACCTTTTCGGTCTTGAACACTGTGGTAACCAGGAATGCATCATGTTCAGGCCGGACACTCTCGATGAACTGGATCGTAAAAAAAAGATGTTCTGCCCGGCCTGCCTGGAGCAGCTGGAAGCTCATCTCACACCCGACTAAGGATTTATGTATCTGCTCCGGACATGTTTTAACATCATGGAACCTGAAAAGAACCTGATGCGGGGGAGATGATGTTCAGACGCGTGCTGGTTGCAACTGATTTCTCGCGGTATGCCGACAGGACTCTCGAGTGTATCGGCGAGATCCCGGGCATGGAAGAAATTTTTCTTATCCATGTATTCAGTAAATCTCCGGTTCCGGAAAGTCCTTCCGTTTTTACCAGATCTCATGCCAGACCGGAAGAACCGGCAGAGCGGATGCTTGCAGAAAAAGGACGCTATCTTGAAGAAATGACCGGAGTTAAGGTAAAAACCATACTGGCCGGAGGGAACGGGGCAGATATTCCCGGCACGATCATCAAAACTGCAAATAACGAGAATATTTCCCTTATTGTTATGGGTGCACGGGGAAAAAGTCTCTTTTCCGGCCTTCTGCTCGGGAGTGTTTCTGAAGGTGTGATCACAAAGTCAGGGATCGATGTACTCGTCATGCATTTCCGGGGTATGGGGGGAAACGATGATACCCAGCTGGAAAAATTCTGTACTAATGTATTTTCTCATGTCCTGTGCCCGGTTGACTTCTCAAGGCCCGCAGAAAAAACCCTGGAGTATCTTAAAACCCTGGGATTTATCAGAAAGGTCACCGTTCTGCACGTTGCTGACGCACAGGGGCCGGCACAGGATAAAAATCAGCGAATCCAGGATCCGGAACAGCAGCTCAGGACAATTACTGAAGACCTCCTCCAGCACGGCATCAAAGCAACATCCATGAGCCGGTCCGGAAATCCGGTCAATGAAATCTGCCGGGTGGCTGATGAACAGGATGTGTCTCTTATCATGATGGCCAGGTACGGGAAATCAGATTATGCAAAAAATATTCCGCTGGGACACGTCGCTGCCGGAGTGGCTGCCAAAGCACAACGACCCCTGTTCATCCTGAGCCCTCACATCAGCCTCACCATCAGCGTCCGGGAACTTATGAAAGGCGAATTTGCGCTGGCAGAAGAGGTCTGGCTGACCTATCACCAGCAGAGAGCGGATCCGGGCACGGACCGTGTCTTCGGGGTATTTGTCGAAGGAGCGCTTGCTGCTGTCGCCCGCTGCAGGCGGCACCCCGATGGTCTTGAAGTAGATGGGGTGTACGTGCCGGACGATTACCGGGATCGCGGGTATGCACGAAAAGCCGTCCAGGCTCTTGTTGATGCATGTGGCAGTGAACCGCTATATATGCATTCAACGCTCTCTCTCGTCAGGTTCTACAGTTCATTTGGCTTCGGGCAGATCAGTGAAGATGAATTGCCCCGGAGTATCAAAGAGCGGTTTAACTTTGCAGAAGGCGATTTGGAAGGCGCCAACGTCGTACCCATGGGGCGGCCGGCCCAGGGCAGACCATATTGACACGTACGTGCGGGATGGCAATTTTTCCCCGTCAGAACTCCCATTCCTGTGGAAAACGGGTAACAGGTCAGAGTTCCGGCATCTTCTGTGCGATGTACCATGCATGGAGTGCTAAGACCAGGTACACCGGAAGGAGCAGCCCATAGGTGCTTCCCTCTCCCTCGTATCTGAAGAGCCAGACGGTGGCGGTGATATCAATCTGGAATATCATGACCCCCCACCATTTGCCCAGGTAGCCGTATCCAAGACCCGGGAGCATGAAATTCAGGAACCCTGCGATAAGGGGATTTTTTCTCACCCGGGGCCTGCGGCTCAGTCCCCTCGGAATGTGGATCATCGATACGCCGCATTTCGGGGAAGCCAGAACGGCCTTCCACCGGACCTCTGCATTTTCATCGGCCAGCGACCGGATCAATGCCGGAATAGCTTTCCTGTCACCAATACTACCGAGGATCTCGATCGCCTGCATCCTGACACTGCTGTCCCGGTCATGGAGTACGCTGGAGAGTGCAGGAATTGCCGGCTCGCCAATCTCCTGAACTGCCTGCCATTCCTGCATTCCCACACACTGGAATGCCCGCTCTTCAGCCGATGCCGGTTTCCAGCCCGTCTTTATGAGGGCAAACGCCGCGCCATAGCGCACGTACTTGTCGGGGTCCCTGAGCGCGTGCCGGAGGGATTCGGTTGCCCCGGGATCATTGATCTCACCGAGCGCAATTGCAGCCTCCCACCGCACTTCACTGCTCGTGTCAGTGAGCAGGTGTACGAGTGACGGTACAGCCCGGGGATCCCGTATCACCGATAAAGCCTCGATGATTCCCAGCCTGACGTCCTTGTCCTTTGTTTTCAATGCGAGGATAAGCTCGTCGATCCCTTCGGCACCCAGCGTACCGAGGGCTTCTGCTGCGCTGGTCTGCACCTCAAAATCCTCGTATCGTAACGCTTCAATCAGTGACGGGATATTTTTTTGTTGACGGAGTGCTTCGATATCCGGTTTTTTCCAGGAAAAGACTGGAAATGTCATTCGAAGCCCCTCACATTTCCTGTTTTCTTTTTGCAATAAAGAACGTCTGGACTGCAAACAGGGCGGTCACAGGGTACGCGATGAGGTAGGGAATGAACGGTCCCAGTTCCAGCTGGGAAAGTGCAAGAATACTTGCATAACTCATAAAGACCAGAGATCCCCACCAGTACCCGAGATAGTCATATCCCTCGCCAAGAAACAGGAAATTTAACACTGCTGCCGCCCATGGGTTCTGCCCGGCACGCGGGCGTTTTGACAACCCCCGGGGGAGATGGGTGATGGGCACGCCGCATTTTTTTGCCGCAAGGGTGGCTTTCCAGCGCGCGGTGCTGTCCGGGTCTTTGAGTACCAGTTCACATGCCCGGTGTGCAGCGGTATCTCCGATCCCGCTGAGGAGTTCCACAACCTTCACCCGTGTAGCGGCATCACGGTCCCTGAGCGTTTCAATGAGAGGTCCTGTTGCTGCTGCTCCCATTCGGGCTGTCTCTGTCCAGTCTTCGAGAGCGATATAATAATACGCCCGGTCCGTATCGTTCCCGGCAACCCAGGACAATGTTCTGAGTGCCTGTGCTGCTCCATACCTCACGTACCGATCTGGATCCTTCAACGACCTGGTGAGCGGGTTGATTGCTTCAGGATTTCCCAGGTTGCCCAGGGCGATGGCTGCAACCCAGCGCACTTCAGTATTCTGATCATGGTCAAGCAGGAAGACCAGGGGTTTTAACGATCGCTGGTCGCGAATGGTCCCGAGCGCTTCGATCGCACCGAGACGCACAGCAGTTTTCCCGTGGCTGAGTGCGGCTATAAGGGGCAGCGTTGCGTCAGCCCCCAGGGATCCAAGTGCATCAGCGCTCCGCCACTGCACGTCAAAATTTTTATGGCCAAGCAGCCTGATAAGACCTTTTTTATCCTTTGCAGCTTTCAGTGCTTCGATGTCCGGCGACCGCGAACTGAAAAGATCCGTGCGAACCATAGCAGGTAAAAATGTCCTGCTGAGTATATTTGCGTGAATTATATGAACGTTATGGGAATTACCTGGCTTGCCCGGTGCATCAGGCGAAAATACGATGGAGGGACCCTTCTGAGCACAAAACGGATATTCTCATACCAGAGATAGTTCCCTGCTGCACTAAATCCCGGTATGTTGGTGATCCTGTATGGCACGCTGCCGAGCAATCTTCGATACAATCTTCGCTGAACATAATAATCCCGGACATCCGGAGAACAACACCCGGCTGGCAGATGTATCTTCATGGATTTCAGGAACCCTCCCCCGGCTGGCTTTCAGTCCCGCATTACCAAGGGATGTTGAACGCGTCCACGACCCCTCGTATCTCGCATGGCTTGAACAGAGGTGCGCAGCAACCGCAACGATCAGCTGGCTGGATCCGGATACCTATATCACCCGTCGTTCGTATGATGTTGCCCTGCATGCAGCCGGAGCAGCGATTGCCGCTGTGGAGCAATCCCTGCAGGGTGAACACTGTTTTGCCTTTGTGCGTCCACCGGGGCATCATGCTGAATATGACCGTGCAATGGGATTTTGCCTGATCAACAACGTGGCGGTCGCAGCAAAGAAGGCGCTGTTGCAGGTTGACCGTATTGCGATTGTCGACTGGGACCTCCATCACGGGAATGGTACACAGCATAGCTTTTACGGGACAGACCGTGTACTCTACTGCTCAGTGCACCAGGAGCATACGTTCCCGTATTCCGGGGCAGTTACCGAAACCGGTGCCGGGGATGGCAGGGGATATACCATGAATGCTCCCCTGCCGGCAGGATCGACCATTGCCGACTACTATCATGTCTTTTCTGAAATTTTTGTCCCGGCAATCGAACGTTTCTCCCCCGATGTCCTGATCGTTTCGGCCGGCCAGGATATTCTCTTTGATGACCCGCTTGGTTCGATGCGGATTCGCCCTGAGGATTTCGAGCCAATGACCCGGATGCTTGTCCGTGCTGCAGGAGTCCCGCTGGCACTGGTGCTGGAAGGTGGATACGGTCCTTCCCATGGGGTGGCTGTCCGGCATATATTCACGGCATTGACCTCGGAAGGCGGGGAGCATGTACCCGCCCTTCCCTCAGAACGAACACAAAAGATTGTGAGATACCTGAAGGCAGAACACCACCTTCGCTGAGTTTATTGTGAAGGAAGGATATCA
>JBGOZZ010000086.1:0-5820 GCA_041480465.1 Methanoregula sp.
AGCACCCCGGTGCTCTGTTTATCGAGCTCCTCAAGGGGGTGACACTCCAACCCCATTTGACCAAAAAATTAAATCTGCAAATCCGACTTTCCAGAAAATCCCGGCCGCGTTGTAATTTTCATCCCCAAAAAATGAATTTTACCGGAGCAGTACCTGGCCGGAAAATACAGCAGATCTATGGGGAAACACCTCACTCCATCAGGTGAGGTTCTCCTGAAAGAGCACGACCTGCCGGGAACTGTCCTCCCGGAGGGTCAGTCCCCTGGCATGATATTTCTTCCAGCGTGCGATGTTTCCCATATCCCGGGCTGTCTTGATCTTGTTGCATCTCTCGCAGAGGACCTGGAGATTATCCCTGGCCCACTGGTCACCTTCCATGGCGATTGGCCTGATGTGGTCCAGAACGTAGTGATGAAAGGTATTCGGACTTGCAGCGGCGTTGGATTCACGGATTTCCTGTTTGCACCGGGCACACTTCCCTTCCTGCTCATCCCGGACAAGCCGCCTCATTCCGGAGATCGTGGGCCTCTGTTTATACCAATACTCTATACTGCAGGAGGGCTGGCAGCACAGGGTAGTTTCGTTTCCGGGATTGAAGTGTGTTCTCTCACGGCCACAATAGGGACAGGCCCTCCTGGAGAGGCGATCCTTCTCTTCAGGAGTAGAACGGCGGTATTCACGCACTACCATGTCCGGGTCTCACCTCTCGGACCCAATCGATATCATGGTGCACATTCCGGGCCTGGTCCAGATAATGCAGGGGCCGGGGCGGGTGAAAGTGTTCCGCGCACTGCCGGGGTCCGGTGAGATCGTATGATTCCCACGAGGGAACTCCCCTGGGAACCGGCGCCGGGCATATAAGATCAGAGATGAAAATTCACACTGCAGCTAATATTTTTTTGGCCTCTCTTTCAGTGATTTGTATTAATCGACTGTCGTTGAGGGTCTGATCATGAATCCACTGTTTAGACCTGTTACCCCAATACCAGTACTGACCGTCAAATTTTATCAAAAACGATGACGTCATGGTGTATGGGCCCGGAATTACGAAATACCGCGTTGTTGTTTCCATGATGTATCACACGATGCTTGTTTTGAAGGGAAGACCCGATGAACGGTGTTTGTCCATGTCTGGCATTTTCGTATCTTCTTGAACGAATACCTCTTCTTTATACACTAATAAAGGCTGGCGAGGCACCGTTGCATTGCACCAGGTTCACCCCCCCTTGCCACGAACCGTTACATGACAGGGTAAAATCCGGAGATCATGATCACGTACTGGTGCTGCAGGAAAAATTCGATAGCCGGATGGATCAATAAGGGTATAGACTTCAATCCGGCTTTAGTGTCATGCCGCAAACCTGAATGTGACAAGTGGCGGGATGGTTTTGTGCATCCACATGAGCACGGCTGGACGATAACAAAGGATTCATATGGGTCAGTTCCATCCTTCGCCCGCGCAGGTTTTACACAGCATCGATGTTTATCGGGGTAACAGTATACACTCTTGTGGCGCAGTTTCGGGGAAGTGACTGGATCCTGATTGAGATTTTTATCTGGATTTTTGACATCGCTCCTGTACGCAGTTGCACGTCTGACGAGGATCGATCCCGTCTTACGCGTACTGAGGAGTATGCTATCCTCGCACCTGTACAACTTCCTAATCTATACAACAAACGTCTTTTTGATCTCCCCGTTTTTCATGATGGATATTTTCCCACCGGTTGTCGATACAACAAACCCGATTGCGTTTGTCATCTGGGTAATCCCGGCAACCGAAGAATGCCGTGTGCCGTAACCGTTGGATATTTTCAATGGTATGTTGTCAATAATAAAATGCCGCCCCGATGCCTCGATACAGCCGTCCTCGCGGATGACAAATGCCCCGTCCATCTGGGCCAGCCCCTTGATCACCTCGGCATTCTCCGGGTTGGTGATCTGCCGTTTTTCCCTGGACTGGCCCTCAAACGAATTGATGGTGCAGGGTCGGGAGTGTTCCATCACTTTTTGTGTGTCCCCGATGACAAACGATGTGCCGACCACATGCCCTTCCCTGCCTTCCCGGGATATCTCAACGCAGAGGTGGAATACAGCATCAAAAACGTTCTCGTTTACCCGGGTGCCTGCAAGGACCTGGTATTTCCAGGGGTCTGCACGGATCCTGCCTGGTGTCCCCGCCGTATGTTCGGTAATATCCTCTCCAAGGAGGAGCATGCCGGACATCCTGTCGTTGGTATCCCGCAGGGCAAGTATCTTCCAGGCAACCCACAGCTTCTCCCCGGTTTTCTTCGTGTTTTCAAAGGCATGGATGGCATACCCGTCCCGGCAGAACACGGGATCATTGATCATCGCAATCATCTGTTGTGCATACCGTGACTGTTCAGGCACGATGGTCCCCACCAGGTTCCGCCCGCTCATCTCTCCCGGCTGGTAACCAAAGACCCCGAGCGCCGTGGCATTGGCATGGGTGATGGTCCCCTCGCTGTCCGCGGTAATGACAATTCCCGGTACTCCTGCAATAATTTCTTCGAATGAACCGGAATTTACCTTTTCTTTGGTCATCACCTGCTGGAATTCCCGGGATAAAGGTCCCGGTTCAGGTGTTTTTTCGATAATCATGAGATGCCCTTTCAAAGGGTCGAACCCGTCCAGCCTTCTTACCATGATGGAGCAAAGAATCCCGGGACCGTCTTTCGTGACGAGCGTATGGCTTGAACAATGCCATCCTGCTTCATTTTTATCCCGGGACATGGTGCGTGAAAATTCCCTGTACTCGTCCTGTGACAGAAAGAGGTCGGGAAGTTCCAGCGAGTGTATCGCTTCGGGAGCATAGCCAAGGAGTTCTGACAGGAAACGGTTGATCTTCTTCAGTTTCCGCCCGGATGCTATTGCCACTCCCATCCGGGACCCCTCGAGGACCGCATAGAGCTGGAGATTTTGTGAGTCCAGGGCTTTTGATTCGAAATGTTCCCGGATATACCGGAGTACATGACCGGATGCGGTGATGAACAGGTCTTTTTCGCTCCTGAACCCGGAGAGGTTGAATTCTGTTGAATTGTGGAGATCTTCGATAACGAGAGACGCATCCTGCAGAACACCCTGCCGGTCCTTTATTGGCCTGCTGGGGGAGATGTCAACGGAAAGGAAAGAAGCTCCGGTTGTTTTGATAGTGTCCTGCACGCTGCGGTTACCCGGTTCCCTGCCACACATCAGGACGAGATCGTAATTGCAGTCTTTCATTTTGTTCACTGCATTTACCGGTGAGAACGCCCGGTCAATCCTGAACCCTCCTTCCTGTATGAGAGCGGATAACAGTACCCTGGGGAATGGCTGGGAATTCTCGATAAACAGGATTGACGACAAAAACCTGCACGACCTTGAGGAAACAGACTTAATGATCTGATAGATTGCCGTATGGATAAATATTTGTTGGAATTTACAGGAAAAAACAGCAGACAGGTGTCGGACTGATTAACAAAACCCGGGATGACGTCTGTTTTTTGTTCGTCGTGGAAATGACCATGCTATGCATAGCGGGATCCCGGAATCCCGAATCCGGATTTTATTTTTTTAGTTCAACGCTTTTCTTTTTTGTCCGAAGTCTTCCAGGTACATGAATCGTCAGACTGAGGCTTCCTTTGGTACGCACCCGACTCTTCCCAATAAAGTTAACGTCCGGGTCCGTTTGTGCACAGGTAATCCGATGGTCTATTGAGTGAGGAGAAAAATGAGATCCGCCAAAAGTATTCATACTTACAATGCTTACAATATGATCATGTCAGCGGTAAAACGGATACCCGTAACAGAACAGGTATGGAAGGATCTTGCGGAGATGCGTTCGGCAGGCCAGACCTATACGGACCTTCTGGCAGAGATGATCGAGGACCGGAAGAAGCGCAGGTTAGAGGAAGATGCCGGGAAGTGGAAGAGCCGGAAGAAAGAGGATTACGTTTCACTCTCGGAGATTAAGGATTGACATTTTCCCTTATACTCTGGCATGAATTATCTGATGAGATCAATCGCCTGCCGGAAAAGACTCGCCGGATAATCAAAACCGCCCTGGAACGGCTTGAAGAAGATCCATTCCCGGGAAGTCAGGGGGATAAAGAAAAACTGGTTTTAAAAGGCGGGGTTATCATTTACCGGCTTCACATTTCCCGAAGTTATACCGTGTTTTACGAGATCGATAAAGAAGAAAAACCGGTGATTGTCCAGGAGATCCTGCCGATCGAACAGGCTCATAAAAAATATGGATACTATTGACTTTGTTTTTCCCCCGAATCCCCTTCTCCCTGAAATCCCGGAGAACACCTCAGCACGTGGTGGGGATTATCACGGGAATGGGGGTGTGAAAGGTATCCGGGACATATTCATACCCCTCCATTAATTATCAGAAGAGAGGAAGATCGTTCTTCAGACATACACGACCTCGTGCATGACCTGGTCGCGGATCAGGGGATGAAGGCCCTCGGGAGTAACGAGGTCGACCTTACTATTGAGACGATCAGAGATCATGTTTTTCAGGTGTACGAATGCCATCATGCCTACAGGCTGATCGAATTCCACTACCAGGCCGGGACCACTCTGTTCAGTCTGGTGTTTCCGGGAGTACGAGCCAAAGATACCGATGCTCCTGATGTGATACCGCTCCTTAAGTTCGTGCATCATACCCCGCAGCTGATCGAGTATTTCTGATGCAGCCCTCATGTTCCTGATGGAATGCTTCATATATATGAGCGATACGGTGGGTGTTTGAAAAAACCAACGTTACCCCGGTCCTGCAAACCGGGCTATTTTTAGAGAAGATCCCCGTAAAGGATTCATTCGCATTCTTCTTTAAACCGGTAATAATCCTTCAGATCGTTCCAGGCTCTCCCTCACTAATACCCATCAGGTACCTGCCCCCCTGATCCTTTCTGAGATTCCCCTCCTGCATGTTTGCGCTTGTTCCGGTAGCCGTCCCCTGCGTCATCCTTTACTTTCTGGCTGCCGGTCCTTATCTTCAGCCTCAAACTCTGTAAAGGTCGGTTTCCCGCGATCTTTTACTTTTTTGCGGGTTATTATGTTTTCAGCCTCCAGCTCTGTAAGGGTCGGTATCTCGTGATCGTTTACTTTTTTGCGGGTGGTCATTTGTTTTCAGCTCCGTTCCCTGATATGATAGTCACCTGTCAGATCAAGCCCTCATAGTGCGGGACAGTGTATAAAGCTCACCTTCTGTGCAAAATCTGCAATAAGAACGGTCATTTCGTTGATCAGGGCACCAGGAGCGAGGGACCGGATGGGACGTGCATGGAGCGGGAGATGAACCATTCGGTGGGAAGCCCTGGTTTTTCCCCGATATAACAAGCTCGCATGGGAAAGATCATCGTTGGGCACATTGTCCGGCTCCTTGTTCCTTCAGAGGATGTGGTCCAGCCCGGATGGCAGGCCGGCGAAAATCCTTTGCTGCGGCCCAGGCCTCCTGTCGCCACCCTCCGGAATCGAGCGGACCCTGCTACCCCGGGGAGCGGCCTTTCCACCAACAGCTCATCGAATATACTCACACTCTCCCTCATTGAAAAGCCGGTCCACTAAAAAAATATATTTAAATCCCACCCGTGCAACACAATCAGCATGGAATATCTTGAACTGATAAAGGGGTTTTTCCTCTCGCCGGTAGAAACCTTCCGGAAGGTAAAGGATACCAATTACAATGACACCCTCATGTATTTCCTGGTCCTTGTGCTCATCAACACCGCTCTTTCAGTCCTCATAATGCTGGTTTCACTCTCATCGATGTGGACAGTGTTTAACGGCATGTTTGAAAGGCTCGGCATCGGA